>JABDBM010000001.1:0-153512 GCA_013288685.1 Bacteroidota bacterium
TGTACTACTGATTGAGGCTGAAGCAATTCTTGGCCAGTCGGCAGGTGCAAAACCAGGTGCTGGGATTCCGCTTAGCGCAACAACATCTGATGCCAAAGCATTGACCTACTTTAATATGGTTAGGCAACGAGTTGGGGTACCTGCTGTTACATCCTTTACCTACGAACAATTGCTTTTAGAAAGACGCCTTGAGTTTGCGCTCGAGCAGGATTATTGGTTTGATTTGTGCCGCTTAGATGGTTATCAGCCTGCGGGTTCGGCAACCAGCCCTACGCATCACCCTACAGCTATTGCGATCATCAGTCAACAGGAACGGGGTACGTATAGCAACACTGCTAATAATAACCCGGTAATTTATTCAAATAAACTTACGCCAACCGATGCAAACTTTTTCTTTCCTGTGCCGGTTTCTGAATCAAACATCGATCCGAACCTGATTAAAGCACCGGTGACTTATACATTCAAGTAATTTAAAAATATTTTTATATGAAAAAGGAAATTCAACTATCAAAAATTTATTACTGGATATTGCCTGTTTTGGCAATATTCAGTATAGCATCCTGTAAAAAGGATAGCAGTCTCGGGTATACGCCTGGCACTGGGGCGCCAACTATCTCTGCTGTAAAAACCGTAAGTAAATCTGTAGCGGATACCGTTGCACAGCTGCAAAGCACCTATAGTTCATCGGGCGTTTTAACTGTTGATACCGTTATTAACACGCAGCACAGAACCATTGCTGCATTTGATTCAACAACGGTTACCGGTGCCTTAGGAAACATTTATATATTGAACGGCACTAATTTGGGAAGCACTACCAAATTGACGATCAACGGGGTTAACGTTTATTTTAACCGCGGCCTGATGTCTGACAACTCCCTTATTTTTACTATTCCAACTACCATTCCTTATGTGCAACCGCAACCCAACGCTATTGTAATAACTACATTGCACGGTACGGTTACTTATAAGTTTACCATTTTGCCGCCGCCACCAACTATTACTGCGGTTTCTGATTTCGATTTTGTTGCAAATTCGCAGATCACGCTTTTTGGTAAGGGATTTGCCGCCGTATCAGCCGTGAAACTAAGGGCTACCAGCGATGCTTTAACCATAGTTGCCCAAAACGACAGTACCTTAACGCTGAAGATGCCGGCTGCTTCTACAGCTACGGAGTCTACTTTGTTATTTACCTACACATCAGGAGCTAATAACGCTGCTCAAACAGCGTCGACCGCCAGCTTCAACGATTTGGATAATGCGTATACCATTTTTGCGAACGACAGTTTCCAAAATTCATGGGGCGATAATTCATGGTCAGGTCCATCGGGCAAATCCACAAAAGCTTCGCATTCAGGTACTGCTTCAATAGCAGCAAGCTACCCGGCTGGCGCATGGCAAATTGAAGGTTGGGCCAACTGGTATCCAAGCTTCCCTTACGATGCATCATACAAATACCTTACCTTCTGGGTTAAAGGTGGCACGGTTACCCATACGCTTGTTTTGGTAGGCGATAAAATGAAAGGTGGCTATGGCCAGGTTCAAAATGCTAATGCTTATGCAGCACAACTGGTTACTGTACCTGCCAATGTTTGGACCTACTTTAAAATTCCATTGGCCCCTTCGCAGTCGTCTACAGATCTAACCTTGCTTAATTACTGGGCAAACGGCTCGCCGGCACAACAGTTAGGCTTCTTTTTGCAGGGACAAAACGGCGATGTTAACGAAACGATGTATTTTGACGAAGTTGCTTTTATTAAATAGCCGGTTAAATGAGCGGTCTGTTTAATAGTTGATTTTTTATAAAGCCATCACCGGTTGCAAGCATAAGCTAAAACTGGTGGTGGCTTTTTTAATCGTTAAAAACAAAACACATGAAAAGCTATATTCTCGTTTTAATCTGTGTCGTCACCTTTTTTTATCACGCTACAGCGCAAAAAAACCTGGTGCAAAACGGCGGGTTCGAAGACAGTCTTTATGGCTGGAACAGTGGCGGCGGCGCCGTACAAACGCCATGGGATTTTAAGAGCGGCAAAAATAGTTGTGCTATTGTGACCGCTAACACAGACAATTGGGTAGGGATTGACCAGGTAGTAAGCATCCCCAAAAAAACTCAAAATATTGAGTTTGGTGCCTGGATAAAAACCACCAATGTAGTTAAAGGAAAAAACGATTGGGACGGCGCTATTTTTACTGTTGTTTTTTTAGACGGACAGGATAAACAAATGGGCGATGGCGTTAACATAGTCCGGATAACCGGCACCTCCGAATGGACGCAGACAAAGAGAATAATAAAAGTGCCCGAAAAGGCCTATAGTTTTAAAATTTTGTTGGCCATGGGGAATGCATCGGGAACAATGATTATTGATGATGTAGTTGCGGTTAAGGTTGATTGAGTTGGGCGTTGTTGAAAAGTTGTAGTTATAGTATCAGTTGAAAAAGTTGTAATTGTTGTAGTGGTTAATAAAGGTTCAAACCCTCTGGATCTGTTGCAGCATATCAAAATTTTACAACGTCTATAACCTTTACAACCCTTATAACATTTACAACAATTACAACTAATTCAAAACAAAACGTTAAATTCGTATCATTAAAACGGTGATTTAGTATTAATAGGAATAAATTATGATGACAAGCAATGTAATGCGCGAAATTACCCCGCTAACACCCAGCGATTGCTTCACCATTTTTACGAGGGTTAAAAAGAAATTCGACTTCCCGTTGCATTATCACGAGGAGTATGAGCTCAATTTAATCCTGAATGCCAAGGGGGCGAAACGTGTAATTGGGGGGCATATTGAGGTTATTGATGAATTGGAATTGGCCCTGGTTGGCCCCAATCTTTATCATGCATGGTTTACCCATCAATGCCAGAGCGAGGCTATTACCGAAATTACTATCCAGTTTCATAAGGACCTTTTCGACGAAAAGTTTTTGAAAAGAAACCAGCTTAGCTTTTTAAAAAGCATGTTGGAGCGTTCCCAGCGGGGTATAGCATTTGCGCCCGAAACCATTTTGGCAGTAAAAGAACGTTTGCAGGCGCTCGACAAAAAAAGTGGTTTCGATTCGGTGCTGGAACTGTTGTCAATTCTGCATGATTTGTCTATTTCGCGGAATATGAAGACATTATCTGACCCGAGTTTTACTAACGAAAAGTTTTATTACAACAGTCGCCGTATTGAAAAAGTGTTTGAGCACATGAACAACAACTACAACAAGCAGGTAACCCTTGCCGAAGTAGCCCGCATTGCCAATATGCCCGAAGCGTCGTTCAGCAGGTTTATAAAAAAACGTACAGGCAAGACATTTATAGATAGTTTAAACGAAATAAGGCTTGGCCATGCGTCGCGTATGCTCATTGATTCGACAACCACAGTAGCCGAAATTGCCTATAAATGCGGTTTTAACAACATATCAAACTTCAACAGGATATTTAAACGGAAAAAGCTTTGCATCCCTAAAGAGTTTAGAGAAACCTACACCGGGAACAGGGTTTTTATTTAACCTGATTTGAAAATTAGGTGATTTGAAGATTTGAAAATTAGGTGATGGTCGGATTTTGCTTTCAAAAAAATAGCTGAAAGGTATTTTATACATGACTTATCGTTAAAATAGTATTATCCTATTGTTATTAATATACCTACTTTAGGCTTGCCAATTGTAAAGGATTTTGAAAGTAATTTTCAAATCAACACATTTTCAAATTTAGTAGATGAAGCTCCACGCCATTGATATCACCATCATCGCCCTGTACCTGTTAAGCACCATACTTATCGGCTTATGGTACCGCAAAAAAGCGCGCGAAAACAAGGATAGTTACATGCTTGGCGGTCGGTCGTTACCCTGGTACAAGCTGGGTTTAAGCGATGCCTCGGATATGTTCGACATTAGCGGCACCATGTGGATGGTGAGTCTCTGCTTTGTTTATGGGATGAAAAGCATCTGGATTCCCTGGCTATGGCCGGTTTTTAACCAGGTGTTTTTAATGATGTATCTGTCGCGCTGGCTGCGCCGCTCTAATGCTGCAACCGGTGCGGAGTGGCTCACAACGCGTTTCGGAAAAGTGGGGGCAGGGGTAAACGCATCGCAAGTAATTGTAATAGCTTTTGCGTTGTTGAGCTGCCTTGGTTTTATGGCTTACGGTTTTATTGGCCTGGGTAAGTTTATTGAAATATTTGTGCCCTGGGATATGATAAAGGGCTATATCCCCTTTAATATAGCCCCGCAATATGTACCACATGTTTACGGCGTTATCTTCACCCTTTTTGCCATGTTTTATTCCATTTTGGGCGGGATGCACAGTATTGTGGTTGGCGATATGGTAAAATACGGCATCATGACGGTGGCCTGTGTTTGGATAGGATTTATTGCCGCAGGTCAGCTAAGCACACATCATCTCAATGTTCCGGACGGTTGGTTCAGTCCGTTTTTTGGATCACACCTCAACTTAAACTGGTCCAATATCATCACAGAAGTAAACAAGAAGATAAAGGATGATGGTTATTCGCTATTCGGCCTGTTTTTTATGATGATGACTTTTAAAGGATTTTTTGCCGCAGTGGCAGGACCGGCGCCAAACTACGATATGCAAAAAATACTGTCTACCCGTTCGCCCGAGGAGGCCAGTAAAATGAGTGGTTTTGTAAATATTATCCTGCTGCCCATCCGTTATACGCTCATCATAAGCCTTACAGCGCTTGGATTGATATTTTATCACCAAATGAACCTGAAAGACGGTACCGGCGCTATTGATTTTGAACGCATACTGCCGGCCGTAATCAATAATTTTTTACCCGTTGGCCTGGTAGGCTTGCTGCTGGCTGGTTTGCTGGGCGCGTTTATGAGCACCTTTAGCGGTACCATGAATGCTGCACAGGCATACATTGTCAATGATATTTATATTAAATATGTTAACCCCACCGCATCAGCGAAAAAAACAATTACTATGAATTATATAGTAGGAGTAGTGGTAGTGGCAACAGGCGTGATACTCGGTTTTTTTGTAAAAGATGTAAACAGCGTGTTGCGATGGATAGTGTCGGCCTTATATGGTGGTTACGTTGCATCCAATGTGCTGAAATGGCATTGGTGGCGCTTTAATGCAAGCGGCTTTTTTTGGGGAATGCTAACAGGTATAGTAGGCGCTATGATATCTTCATATCTTGTTAAGTTGGGAATAATTTCTGATGGCGATCTATTAAATCTATTCCCGGTACTGTTTGCTATCTCACTTGCCGGTTCTATAATAGGCTCATACGCAGCGCCGCCAACTGATGAAGCGGTTTTGAAATCATTTTATAAAAATATCCGTCCCTGGGGTTTTTGGGGCCCGGTTAAAGAGCTGGTACTTGCAGAAGACCCCTCATTTATCCCAAACAAAAACTTCAAGCTCAATATGTTTAACGTGGTGATAGGCACTATAGCTCAATGCTGCCTTACCATTTTGCCGATGTACCTGGTGCTTAGCCAAAAAATGCCGTTGCTTTATACCGTTGGCATATTAGCGGTGGCTGCTATTATATTAAAGAAAACCTGGTGGGATAAATTGAAGGATTATTGAGGGATTTCGGAATTTCGATTTCGATTTCGGAATTTGTAGAGACGCGATGCTTCGCGTCTCCCGCCAAACAGGTAGACGATATAACTGCAAATTGCATGGTTGGTTTGCATGTTGGGAGACGCGAGTATCGCGTCTCTACAGAAAAAGGCAGGTAAACGATATAAAACTGATACGTATGATCCGAGACGCGAAGTATCGCGTCTCTACAATAAAAAAAACATGACCAAAGAATTTACAAAACGCTTAGGCCAATTACAAGAAGCACAACGCGAACTGATTAATAAACCCAACGAAATTGAAGGCGTAGGCAACGGCATTTTCGACCGTTATAAAAACCCGGTTTTAACCGCCGCACATGCCCCGCTTGCCTGGCGGTATGATTTAAACCCTAAAACTAATCCGTACCTGATGGAGCGTTTCGGCATTAACGCTGCCTTTAACGCCGGAGCTATAAAATTTAACGGTAAATACCTGATGGTGGTTAGGGTGGAGGGTGCCGACCGTAAATCATTTTTCGCGGTGGCCGAAAGTGCTGATGGCATTAGCAATTTTAGCTTTTGGGAATACCCTGTCGATTTACCTGAAACAGCTGACCCGGACGTAAACGTATATGATATGCGCTTAACTGCCCACGAAGATGGCTGGATATATGGTCTGTTTTGCACCGAACGGCGCGACCCGGAGGCTCCGGCCTATGATCAATCCATAGCAGTAGCTGCCTGTGGCATTGCCCGCACCAAAGATTTAGTTAAATGGGAACGCCTGGCCGATTTGGTAACCAACTCGCCGCAACAGCGTAACGTGGTATTGCATCCCGAATTTGTGAATGGCAAGTACGCCCTGTATACCCGCCCCCAGGATGGTTTTATTAGCGCCGGAAAGGGGGGAGGCATCGGTTTCGGTTTGAGCGAATCTATGGAAAACGCCAAAGTGGATGAAGAAACCATTATCGACAATAAGGCCTACCATACCGTTTATGAAGTTAAAAACGGCCAGGGGCCAACACCTATAAAAACCGAAAAAGGCTGGCTGCACATGGCTCACGGCGTACGCAATACCGCAGCGGGGCTTCGCTATGTACTGTACATGTTTATGACAGATCTGCACGATTTAACCAAAGTACTATATAAACCCGGCGGTTACTTTTTGGCTCCTGAAGGCATTGAGCGCGTTGGTGATGTATCAAATGTGGCATTCTGCAATGGCTGGATTGCGGACGATGATGGCAAGGTGTTTATTTACTATGCTTCATCGGATACCCGTATGCACGTGGCTACTACTACTGTGGATAAACTACTGGATTATGTGATGAACACACCGGCGGATGGCCTGCGGTCGGCTTTGTCTGTGAAAACCATTTATCACATCATCGATAATAATAAATCCATAAGCTGAAGGCATTAGTTAAAAAAGAACCGGAATTGTTGGGCCAAAAGGAAAAACCGTTAAAAAGACATTAAAAAATACAGATAGCATGATAGAGGATCAGGCAGTAAAGGAAAGCCTTGGCATTTATAAAAAAGAACTTAATGATGAATTAGGTAACATCATGAACTTTTGGGCGGCCGTAGCTCCCGATAACGAATTTGGCGGCTTTTATGGAAAAATTGACAATAACAACAAGGTTACCCCTGGTGCGCCAAAAGGTTCTGTTTTAAATGCCCGTATCTTATGGTCATTCTCGGCAGTATATAATCACAATCCGAATCCTGCCTGCCGGGAGATGGCTAACCGTAGTTACCAATATATAGACCGGCACATAATTGATAACGAGTTTGGCGGTGTTTACTGGTCAGTTGACTACAAGGGCAATCCGCTGGATACCAAAAAGCAGGTTTACGCCATTGCGTTCACCATTTATGCCCTAAGCGAATATTACCTGGCCTCGGGCGACGAAACGGCTAAACAAAAGGCTATCGATCTCTTTTATCTGTTGGCTGAACGGGCTTATGACCCCATTGAAACCGGGTATTTCGAGGCTTTCACAAGGGATTGGAAACCGATAGAGGATTTGCGATTGAGCGCCAAGGATGCCAACGAGAAAAAAACCATGAACACCCATCTGCATGTACTGGAAGGATACACCAACCTGTACCGTATTTGGCCAGATAAAGCGTTAAAGGAGCATATTTCCATTTTGCTGGATAACTTTTTTGATCATTTTATTAATCATGAAACTAATCACCTTGCATTGTTTTTTGATGAGCGGTGGCAATCCAAATCGGGGCTGGTGTCGTACGGTCATGATATTGAAGCTACCTGGCTTTTGTTGGAAGCAGCCGAAGTTATTGGGGATGAAACAATGGTTGAAAGAGTAAAGAAAATCACCATCGCGATAGCAGAAGCAACTATGGAAGGTTTAGATACTGATGGCGGTGTATGGTATGAATATGAGCCGGATGGCGATCATTTAATAAAAGAAAAACACTGGTGGATACAGGCCGAAGCCATGATAGGTTTTTTTAACGCCTGGCAAATAGATGCTGATGAGCGGTATTTAGAAATATCGATAAAAAACTGGAAACTGGTTAAAAACAAAATATTAGATAAAATAAACGGCGAATGGTTTTGGGGGATAACAGAGGATGGACAAATAATGCCGGGCGAAGATAAAGTGGGTTTATGGAAATGCCCGTATCATAATAGCAGAGCTTGCATTGAAATTATTAAGAGGATAAGTTTGAACCATGATTAATAGGATTTGAGGATTGCCCTTATGCAGTCTTTTAATTCTGCGAATCATTGTTCAGACAGGAATATAGACACACAAAAAACAAGATGGAAAAAATAAAAAAAACATTAGTAATACTATTAGCCTCGCTTGCGGTATTGCAATCCTGTAAAAAAACGCCAAAGGGCGATAGTGGCGGCACTCCTGTTGACACTACCACAACGCCGGTAGTTACCACCCCGGGCAACGGAACAGGCCCCGGCGGAACGGTAGTTGCCGGTACCGATCCGGCGGTAGCCAACACCCAGGGATTCTTTTTGGATAGCTGGGCCGCAAAAACATTTACCGCGCCCACTGCGACATCTGCAACAAAGCCATCGGCGAGTGGTGCAGTTGCTGTGAGTGTTGATTTGAGCCAGATAACCACCAAGGTTTCAAAACTGGTGTTTGGCAATAATACCAATCCTTATATGGGGCAATATGTTACCGAACCAACGTTGATGACCAATCTAACGGCTTTGTCGCCCAATATTTTACGGGCTCCGGGTGGTAGTATTTCGGATATTTATTTGTGGAATACCGATGGCAGCAAAGCGCAGCAACCCGCTGATGCGCCCGATTCATTATTGGATAGCCAGGGAAATAAATCGCCTGCCGGTTATTGGGGCGGTAACAACACGCAAAGTTGGACGTTTACCATTGATAATTATTACAAGGTTTTACAGCAAACTAACAGCACCGGTTTAATAACCATAAACTACGGCTATGCCCGTTACGGAACCAGCGCCCATCCCGACCAGGCTGCCGCGCATTTGGCTGCCAATTGGGTACGTAACGATAATGGCCGTACAAAATACTGGGAAATAGGTAACGAATGTTACGGTAGCTGGGAGGCGGGCTATCGCATTGATACCAAAAAGAATAAAGACGGACAACCGGAAATAATAACAGGAACAATTTACGGTACCCATTTTAAAGTATTTGCCGATTCGATGCGGGCTGCGGCTGCCGAGGTTGGTAATGCCAATATAAAAATAGGCTGTGTATTAAGTTCGGCAAATGATGCAAACAACACCGCAGGGGCCAGCAACTGGAACCAGGGGGTATTGGGTGCGGCGGGTAATAGTCCCGATTTTTTTGTGGTACACAATTATTATACACCTTATGCACAAAACTCAACCGTGAACGTGATTTTAGCAACGCCATCGCCCGAGACCAGTTCAATGATGGCCTGGGTTAAAACCTCGGTACAAAACGCAGGCGTTACGCAGAAACCGGTTGCGTTGGATGAATATAACACACAAGCAACAGGCTCGGCGCAAAATGTTTCGAGTATTGCAGGCATGCATGCCGTTATGGTATTGGGCGAAGCGTTAAAAGACCAGTACAGCATGGCCAGTCGCTGGGATTTGGCCAACGGATGGAGCAGCGGCGACGACCAGGGTATGTTTAATATAGGCGATGAACCAGGTGGCGTAGCCAAATGGAATGCAAGGCCGGCGTTTTATTACCTATATTATTTCCAAAAATATTTAGGCGACCGGATGGTGAGTTCATCAGTAACCAGCAATAATAATTTGGTTAGCTATGGTTCAACGTTTTCATCGGGGCAGGCCGGGGTTGTTTTGATAAATACCAGCGCCATTGATTTGGTAGCTAATGTTACTTTTAAAAATTATTTAACAGGCACCAATTACTACTATTATACACTTAAAGGGGGTAATGATAATGTGCCTTTTTCGCGCAAGGTGTTTGTAAACGGTGTTGGCCCAACAAATGGCATAGCTGGCGGTCCGGATACTTTTGCTACTATTGCCGCAAGTTCATCACCGATTGCAGGTGGAATATTGGTTACTGTACCCGCATTTGGTGTGGTTTATTTGGTGGCGGATAAGCAGTAGCAGGGTAAATATAGAATAATAATTTGTCATACTGATCCGCCAATGGGCGGATCAGTATGACAAATTATTAGCGTTCGGAACTTACGTTATGCCGGAAATGGAAGTGCAGGAATGTTAAATAACATGAACTAAAGTTTCTATATTTATCGTATGCCCTGGTTAGACATATTAAATCGAAAATACGCTATAGAAACTTCACATTCTACAGAGAGTATTGTAAATACCTTGAAAGATCGCATTGATAACGCTAAAAAGAATTCCAGTTGGTTTTCATTTGAAAGCATACAGTATAAGAAAATGGAAATTGATGATTACCGGATGATCATCAAAAGAAGCCGCACAACCTTTAACCCGGACGCAGGAAACGGTTTTATTGTTGTTAATTTCAGTAAGGCGAACAAAGATTCTAAAAAAATCACTGTAGAAATAAAACCCTTTCAAATTGGTATTTGGGTTATGATAGGAGTTTTATTACTGGTTACAACGCTTGCGATGTGGCAATATTCAGGATGGAATACTTTTTTTATCTTGACAGTAGCCTGGATATTTTTGATCGGCTCCGCTTACCTTTCTGTGGTTTTATTTAGGTATGGTTCAAGAAACTATTTAAAAGAAATATTTACCGATATCGGAATTAATGACTATTCGCTTATCCGGGAAAAATAAAGAATTTAACAAAACAAATATGAAAATCACAAATCGCCTGCTGCTCGTCTCATTAATTGCGATAGCTGCATGCACATCAGCCAACGCTCAAAAATTTGAAGAGTTGGCGCAAACCCCGCCTATGGGCTGGAACAGCTGGAACACTTTTCAAACCAAAATTGATGAACCCCTGCTGAAAGGCATGGTGGATACCTACGTATCATCGGGCATGCGGGATGCAGGTTACACTTATTTTGTTTTGGATGATGGATGGATGGCGATGGAGCGGGACAAGGATGGTAATTTGGTGGCCGATCCGCAAAAATTCCCTAACGGGATGAAGGAATTCGCCGACTATGTACACTCAAAGGGCATGAAGTTTGGCATTTATAATTGTGCCGGTACAAAAACCTGTGCAGGATACCCCGGCACCCGCGGCTACGAATACCAGGACGCCCGCTTATACGCGTCATGGGGTGTTGACTATTTAAAGTTTGATTGGTGTAATGCCGAAGGCTTAAATGCCAAAGAAGCCTATACCACCATGAGCAAAGCTATACGTGCGGCAGGCCGCCCTATGATTTTTAGCTTATGCGAATGGGGCGGACACCAACCCTGGCGCTGGGCAAAAAATGTGGGCCAGTTGTGGCGCAGTACCGGTGATATTTGGGCCGGTTTTAAAAAAGACTTAAATAACGGTTCGTGGACTGCGCTGAGCGTGCTTAGTATTTTAGACCGGCAGGATAGTATCCGTCAATATGCAGGCCCCGGTCATTGGAACGACCCGGATATGCTGGAAGTTGGGAACGGGATGAAATATAACGAGGACAAAGCACACTTTTCGTTATGGTGTATGCTTGAGGCGCCGCTAATGGCGGGAAATGATTTGCGTAAAATGTCACCAGAAACTACGGCTATCCTCACCAATAAAGAATTAATAGCGCTTGATCAGGACGCATTAGGTGTTGAAGCTTTCCGTTATTATGCTTTCGACGGGATTGAAATTTGGGTAAAGCCATTGGCGAATAACGAACTGGCAGTTTGCTTTTTGAACCGCTCCGATCATCCGCAAACTATTAGTTACGACTGGAAGGATCATGCCATAAACGATGCAGTATCAAACACCAGTTTTGATTTTAAGCAAACCAGCTACAAACTGCGCGATTTGTGGTTGAAGAAAGATGTTGGAAATACCGGTAAAACATTTAAACAAACTATTGGTGCGGATGATGTGGTAGTATTAAGGTTGACGAAGGAATAAGACTCTTTCCCCACACGTCATTGCGAGGAACGAAGCAATCTCTGCATAGGACCGGCCACCACGAAGGTCCGTAATGCATAGTTCAGGGATTGCTTCGTGCCTCGCAATGACGTGGTGGCAAAAGGAATAAAATCGAATAAATTAAATGACCAGCTTGAAAAAAACATATATCCTGTTTATCGTTATCCTATTAAACTCATGTGCCCGCGCACAGCTTTTTGGCCCAAGCGACAGAAAGGCAACTAAAGAAACCAAAGAACTGTTTTACAGTATGCAACGGATTGCCAGCGCAGGCATCATGTTTGGCCATCATGATGATACAGGTTATGGGGTTAACTGGAAATACATGGACGATAGTTCGGATGTAAAAGGAATCACCGGCTCATACCCGGCGGTGTATGGCTGGGACCTGGCCAAATTGGAACACGATAGTACGGCTGATATTAATAAATTCCCGTTTGAGGTGCAAAAGCAAAGGGTAAGAGAGGCTTATCAACGCGGCGGCATCAATACTTTTTGCTGGCACATGGATAATCCGGCCAACGGTAAAACCGCATGGGATACCACGGGCCGCACCATTGCCGATATTATACCCGGCGGCGCTTTCCACGATGTGTATGTGCAATACTTAGACAAAGCCGCCAAATACCTGGACGATTTAAAAGGCAATGATGGAGAGCATATCCCCATCCTGTTCAGGCCATTTCATGAACTCACGGGTAGCTGGTTTTGGTGGTGCAAAAATACCAGCAGCCCGGAGGAATTCAAAACCCTTTGGCGTTTTACCATCGATTATATGCGCAAAACGAAAAAATTGCATAACCTGCTGATTGTATACTCAGTAGCCGATTTTGACACGGAAGCGCAATTTTTGGAACGCTACCCGGGGGACGATTATGTGGATTTTGTTGGCTTCGATAATTATTGCTTTAAAGATTTTGACCGCTACGAAAAGAACGTTGATAAGCGTTTAACGCTTTTGGATACGATAGCGGCCAAACACCATAAATTACCCTGCATGCCCGAAACAGGTTATTTAAACATCCCATCGGCCGATTGGTGGACGAAGGTTTTACTGCCGGTTATAGCCAAACATAAAATATCTTATGTTTTAGCCTGGCGTAATGCAGGTAAAGAGCAGTACTACGCCCCATATTCCGGTCAGGAAAGTGCCGCTGATTTTAAGAGGTTTTTTAACGATAAGAATATGATTTTCCAGGATCGGCTTACACCGCTGGGGGTGTATGGGAAGTTGCTCAACTAACGCTCGCAACCAGGTGAACGAGTAAGAAGCGTGGATTTTTGTTAACTTCGAAGCATGTTAAGACAGGCGAAGGAAGACCGCACACTTAAAGAAAACCTGATGCTGGCATCGTCAACCGCGTTTACGGCAGGCGTTACCAACGTGGCGGGCATGCTGGCCTTTCTGTCGTTCACTGCGAATATTACCGGGCATTTTGCCAACCTGGCCAAACATATTGTGCAACAAAACTATCGGGAGATCATCGTCTTCCTGATCTGGTTATTGCTTTTCTTCACGGGTGCTTTTATTTCCAGTTTTATTGTGCGCACTTACAAACACACCAGTTATTACAAGGCACATGCTTTACCTATAGTTCTGGAAATTATTGTGTTGCTGTTTGTGGCCGTATACGGCCATAATTTTTATACCGAAACCACGCTTGAACGCGAAGTGGTGATAGGCTGCATCATTTTTTCGATGGGACTGCAAAACAGCCTGGTGTCTACCGTATCAGGCGGGTTAATCAAATCCACGCATCTTACCGGGTTATTTACCGATTTGGGCGGCGACATTGCCGAACTGCTTCACCCGAAAGAACGTAAAACAGAAACCTTAAAAAACAAGATATATATCCGCCTTACTATTTTAGCCTTTTACCTTTTGGGCGCGTTAGCAGGCGGTTTGTTGTTTGATATTATCGACTTCGCCGTATTTTATGTTGTTCCTGCTGTGCTGCTTACTGTTTTGTATTATGATATTTCTCCATTGGCGCTGCATAAATTATCGAGGTTATTCAGAGCGGGGAAGTAAGAAGGGTTTTGTATCACCGGGGCGTTCCTGACTACCTGCTGATTGCGTGTTTACCGTAACTGAGAAACAAATTATGGATAGCAGAATGAAAAGTATTTTCATCGGCGTTAATTGGTTTAAACGGTATCAAAAACAATTTTAACGCTAAATTTACATAAACCATACTGAAATATAAACAACAGACGGGATTTAGGTATTACGCTTCCAACTTTAAACATTATTTTTGCGTCAATAGCAACCAATCCCCTTTAAAAAAAATGAGCGCTAAAACTGAAAATCTTACCAACGGCGATTTATATAGCAGTCTGCTGGATGGCAATAAACAATTTGTTGAAGATGCATTAAAGCTGGATCCTGAATATTTTGAAGACCTGGCAAAAGGCCAGTCGCCACCGGTGTTGTGGATAGGCTGTGCCGATAGCCGCGTGCCAGCCAACCAGATAACCAATACGGCGCCGGGTCAGATATTTGTACATCGTAACATAGCCAACATGGTTATCCACTCGGATATGAATATGTTATCGGTACTCGATTACGCGGTTAACGTATTGAAGGTGAAACACGTTATTGTTACCGGACATTACGGCTGCGGTGGCATTATTGCTGCCATAAGCAACAAACAATTTGGTTTAATTGACAACTGGTTAAGCCACATTAAAGATGTTTACCGCCTTCATGCCAAAGAACTGGACATAATAACGGACATGGACGAACGCTGCGACCGCATGGTTGAATACAATGTAATTGAAAACGTATACAACCTTTGCAAAACAACCATAGTGCAAAATGCCTGGCAAAATGGCCAGCCGCTTGGCGTACACGGGTGGGTGTATAGTCTGAAGACCGGCATTATCACCGATATGAAAGTTAGCGCTTATGACAACGCTAATATGGAGAGTGTGTTTAGGTTTGAGTAGGGGAGAGAAAGAGTCAGGAAATCAAGAAGCAAGAGCCAAGATCATTTTATCTTGTTTCTTGCTTCTAAAGGTCTTGCTTCTTTCTTACAAATACTACCCCAAAAACGGATACCGGTAATCCTTCGGTGGATCGAAAGTTTCTTTTATCGTGCGTGGCGATACCCAGCGTAGCAAGTTTATCATGGAACCTGCTTTATCATTGGTGCCCGATCCTCTGGCTCCGCCAAAAGGCTGTTGACCTACCACGGCACCGGTTGGCTTATCATTAATATAAAAATTTCCGGCGGCGTTGCGTAAGCGATAGGTTGCTTCGGCAATGGCATAACGATCCTGCGATATGATAGACCCTGTTAGGGCGTAGATGGACGTTTTATCAATAATATTCATTACCTCGTCAAACTGACCATCCTCGTACACATAAATAGAAAGTACCGGGCCAAACAGCTCTTCGCACATGGTTACGTAATACGGATCGTTCACCCTGATAACGGTTGGCTCAATAAACCATCCTTCGGTTTTATCATAACCGCCACCGGCAACAATTTCCACTTCGCTGTCGGCTTTGGCTGAATCGATATATTTAGCTAATTTATTAAACGATTTTTCATCGATAACGGCATTAATAAAGTTGCTGAAATCTTCCACTGGTCCCATTTTAAAGGAGGCAATATCGCGCTGCATGTTTGCTTTAACGGCTTGCCATAACGAAGCAGGCACATAAGCGCGAGATGCCGCCGAACATTTTTGTCCCTGGTATTCAAAAGCGCCGCGTATTAATGCGGTGCTAACTACATCGGCATCCGCGCTGGGATGGGCTAATACAAAATCTTTGCCACCAGTTTCGCCAACTATACGCGGATAGGTTTTATATTTATGAATATTGGTGCCAATTGTTTTCCAGATGGTTTGGAAAACAGCAGTTGACCCTGTAAAGTGAATGCCTGCAAAATCGGGGTGATTAAATATAACTTCCCCGGCCAGCGGACCATCACCATAAACCAAATTAATTACGCCTGCGGGTAAACCGGCCTCAATAAATATTTTCATAATTACGTTGGCGGCATAAATTTGAGTAGGGGCGGGTTTCCAAACTACCACATTGCCCATCATAGCAGCAGATGCAGGCAGGTTACCCGCAATAGCAGTGAAGTTAAAAGGGGTAATGGCAAACACAAATCCTTCCAGCGGACGGTGCTCTACCCGGTTCCACACGCCTTTGCTTGATTGCGGTTGCTGGGCGTAAATCTCCGTCATATATTGCACGTTAAAACGCAAAAAGTCAATAAACTCACAAGCCGCATCAATTTCGGCCTGGTAAGCATTTTTTGATTGACCCAGCATGGTAGCTGCGTTTATAATAGCGCGGTAAGGGCCGGCAACTAAATCGGCGGCTTTTAAAAATATACCGGCACGTTGCTCCCAAGGCAGGTTTTCCCAGGCATCTTTTGCCGCAAGGGCAGCATCAATGGCAGCTGTTACGTGAGTTTTATCGCCATCGTGGTACGTGGCTAATAAATGTTTATGATCGTGCGGGGGACGTATTTCCAGCGTTTTGCCGGTACGTACTTCCTTGCCGCCAATGTACATGGGGATGTCAATTTGTTGTGCGCGCGCTGCGGTTAAAGCAGCTTTAAGCGTTGCGCGTTCGGCACTGCCCGGCCCATAATTTAATACGGGCTCGTTTTGCGCTACCGGAACGTTAAAAAATCCTTTAAGCATATCAGATGTCAGTTATTGGAGCAAAGATAAGGGTAAATGTGCAGATTTTGACGGCAGGGATATTGTTTGATGTGCAGATTACAATTGACTTATCTACCCAGGTGTTAACAAGTTGTAAAAATAATCGTAACAAAAAGATAATCAACTACGTATAAACCCATCCAATTAATTGTGTTGTGCCACCTGTTGGATAAGCCTGTCAGACCGGGCTTTCGAAAAGGATACAGTGGGTGGTGGTCCGGCCGGATTAATGAAGGGCATCGCTTTGTTTACAGCGTTGTGAAGGCGGATTATTATTGCTCACGTACACTTCTATTATTTATTATTCCGGGCAAAAATTGTGTGAAACGGTAGCTAAAACAAAAGCGGTTTTAAGTTAAATGATTTTTATTTTAATGCCATATCGTTTTTACGTTTTTAAAGCCGAACCAATGAACCGTTTAACCCTATTAATCACAACCCTGTACTGTGTAAATTGTTATGGACAGCAAAACACTGCTCATAAAAAAATTCAATTTAAAATAGTTGAATATTATGACGGAAGGATATTAAAGGAAAAACTTGCGCCCGTTGATACCGTTGACTTAACACAAAGCAAAATTGACCTGTTTTTTTTGAATAAACATTTTAACATCCCGAGTTACCTGCCCGATCAGTTTGTAAATGCTAAATACAAAAGCGTAACTATAACTGATACCGTAATTTATAAGGAGGATAAAGACTTTAAAACAAACTGGGAAAAGACCTTTAAATACGACAGCCTCTCGCGGGTAGTTAATTATACCAATTCATCCTGCTATCGCTGTAATTATTTGCCATACAACTATAAGGTGGCCTATAACCATCAGGGCCAGGTGGAGACCTTAGTAAGTTCGGCCGACGTAGGCGAAAAGTACAAAATATATTACGACAGAAACGGCAACATCAAACAGCTTGACCGTTTGGTATTTGATAAGCTGGCTATGCAGATTATAATGCGGTAAGTTGCGTTATTTTTTCGGCCTGTCATTTTTAGGATACCCTTCTTCGTCCAAATCATCGCGGTCATCCTCGGGCGTATGGGCCAAAAACTTATCGGCGGCATCCAGTTCAACAATTTCGCCATTGTCAATATGCATCGCTAATTTATCCACATCAGTTTCCAAGGATTCGTTGGGGATATATTCGTCGCCGGCATCGTAAGGGTTGGCTTCATCGTACGTAGAATTCATGTCCTCGCCGTTTTTTACAGAGGTGTTGTATGGATCGGGATGTACGTAATCCGGGTCATCACTTTTTACATCGTATTCAAAACTATCGTCTTCGGCGTTATAGTTAAGATCTTGTTTATCTATGGTTTCGCCTAATTCGTCTTTTAAAGTGCGGTCCCTGTCTTCATTTTCATCATCAAATCCGGGGTAAAATGTCTTCTTATTCATAGGAGTGTTTTTTTATGTTTAACGTACTAAAACCCTGCCAGCTTTTTCAGTTAGCAGTTCTCAGTGGGCAGTTAGCACAATAAGAGCACGAAGGCAAACTGCCAATTGCACACTGAGAACTGTTAACTGGCAGCTTTAATAAGGAATCATCTTTTTATACGAAACCACATCGCCGCCAATGGCAAATTTAACGCCCAATGTAAATTGTGTATACGCATCATGATGGCCTGGCGTTGGGCTGTAACCATCCAATCCATCGCCTAAGATAAAATTGTAGCCGTAACCTAAATCTATGCATACATTAGGCTCATTATAGCTGTTAAATATCTTAAATTCATATCCTATCCTCAGCGGGATAAAAGGTTGCTTGCTTTTATCTTCGCCCGGTGTTGTAAAACCTGGTACCAAATATGAATTCCGGCTAACCGCGGTTATGTTATTTACTACAAACCCAATACCCAGCGATACATAAAAGTTTTTAATGGCGTTTTTGAATTTGCTTTGCGAGTAATCCATCAATTCGCCCATTTGCAGTTGCCCCCTAAAAATAAACGCACTAAAATCGTTGTTGAACTGCCTTCCCGATAAGGTTTTTAACGAATCGCCGCCGGCCAGCCTGCCTAACTGCGCCTCGAAAACAAAATTGGTATAGGGGCTTGAATTATAAGTTAAATTAAAGTTGACGGATGGAGTCATGGTTTGCGTTTGAGCATCGCCCATTGCGGTGTTCATGGCGCCCGAAAAACCAATGGAGTAATGCGAAAAATTATACCCTAACTGTGCTTTAGCTATAAAGGACGAGAAGACAAATACTATTAAGACGGTTATTTTCGAAATGTTTTTTATCATGATTTAAAGGCATTGCACAAGGCAAACAAATGTTGATGGATTGTTGATTGAATATAATTCTATAAAAATAGCATCAAAGTTTATAAAAACAACAATTTAATGTTCATTAGTTGGTGATGTCATTAAGTGATTGGGTCATTAGGTCATTTGTTGATGCTTTAGTCGCTTCAATTGTCCGCCCATTGTCAAATCAATTTTTAATGACCTAATGACTCAATGACCCAATGACCTAATAAACAATTTTATATATTTGACCCCATTAAAAAACAGTATCAAAGATGTCAAAAATTAAAGTAGAAAATCCGGTCGTTGAACTGGATGGCGATGAAATGACCCGTATTATATGGCAGTTTATTAAGGATAAATTAATAATCCCCTATCTGGACCTTGATATTAAATACTACGACCTTGGTATTGAGTATCGTGATGAAACTAACGACCAGGTTACTATTGATGCTGCAAATGCCATTAAACAATATGGCGTGGGCATTAAATGCGCTACCATTACGCCAGATGAAGAACGCGTAAAAGAGTTTGGCCTTAAACAAATGTGGAAATCGCCAAACGGTACTATCCGTAATATATTGGATGGTACAGTTTTTCGCGAGCCTATTGTAATGGCAAACGTACCGCGTTTGGTGCCAAACTGGACCGCCCCGATCTGCATTGGCCGTCATGCTTTTGGCGATCAGTACCGTGCTACCGATTTTGTAACTAAAGGAAAAGGCAAACTTACTATTACTTTTACGCCTGAAGACGGCGGCGCCGAACAATCATTTGAAGTATTCAACTTTAAAGGTGATGGCGTTGCATTGGCGATGTATAATACCGACGAATCTATCAAAGGTTTTGCGCGTGCTTGTTTTAACCAGGCTTTGCTAAAAAAATGGCCTTTATATTTATCAACCAAAAATACCATCCTTAAAAAATACGATGGTCGTTTTAAAGATATTTTCCAGGAGATATACGAGCAGGAATTTAAAGCTGAGTTTGAAGCCAACCAATTGACTTACGAACACCGTTTAATTGATGATATGGTTGCTTCGGCCCTTAAATGGCATGGTAACTTTGTATGGGCCTGTAAAAACTATGACGGCGACGTACAATCAGACACCGTAGCACAAGGCTTTGGTTCATTAGGCTTAATGACCTCTACTTTAGTTACACCTGATGGCACCGTTATGGAAGCTGAGGCAGCACATGGTACCGTTACCCGTCACTACCGCGAGCACCAGGCTGGCCGACCAACTTCAACCAACCCTATTGCATCTATTTTTGCATGGACACGTGGTTTGGAGTTCCGCGGATTGCTGGATAACAACCAGGAGTTAATCAAATTCTGCAAAACTTTGGAGCAGGTTTGTATCGAAACCGTTGAAAGCGGCAAAATGACCAAGGATTTGGCCATTACCATAAAACCAAAAGTTGAGCATGGTACAGATTATTTGTATACAGAAGAGTTTTTGGAAGCTATTAATGAGAATTTGAAAGCGAAACTGGGTAAATAATAAAAAGCCAGTGTGTTTGGCATTTTGAAATATAAAAGTCCGCGTAAATATATGCGGACTTTTTTGTTGAGTTGCCTATCTTTGAATATGAAGTTTACCGCGATAATTGAACAGGGCGAAAACGGCTGGCTGGTTGGACAAATAGCCGAAGAGCCGGCTGCAATATCACAGGGTAAAACCATAGAAGAATTAAAAATAAACTTATTAGATGCGTTAAGGTTGATATTGGGCAATAATACCGAAATGTCAATCGGTACATGTTTGTATCGTTAGCTTAAAATAGTTAATTTTGAATATGGAATTAGTGTTGAAGAATATTAGCCCTAAAGATTATGCGTTGATTTCTGATCTGGCAGGGCGGTTAGGCATCCAGGTGGAGGGAAATTATGATCGGCCCGACCACGCTTCTGTTATTGATGATCTACGCGATGCTCTGGAAGAAATTAAGATGGCCGAAGCGGGGGAAATACAACTGCAAGATGCCAGAGATTTGATCAATGAGCTTTAAAGTCCGAAATACACAGCGATTTGCTAAGGAACTAAAGTACTTAGTTAAGAAATTCCCATCGCTAAAATCGGAATATATCGACTTGATCGCTTCTCTTGAAATAGAACCAACACAAGGCACGCCAATAGGCAAGGGATTTTACAAGATCAGGGTAGGTATTGCAAGCAAAGGCAAAGGGAAAAGAGGCGGTAACCTTACTTACTGTTTACGATAAGTCAGAAAAAGAAGATATTGGAGAAAAAGAACTCAACTTGATACTCCAAACAGTGTTAAAATAAAACAAAATCAATTTTTTAATTAGTACTTCTTTATAAGAAGCCACAAAACACAAATCATGTCATCATTATATCCATTAAAATTTAAAACCATTTATAAAGACAAAATTTGGGGCGGGCAAAAAATAAAAACTTACCTGCATAAAGATTTTGGCAATTTGCCCAATTGCGGCGAAACCTGGGAAATATCGGGCGTAAAATCGGATGTCTCTGTAGTTGCCGATGGCGAGCTGGCGGGTCAATCACTGGCTGATTTGCTGGAACAATATAAAGACGAATTGGTAGGTCAAAAAGTATATGATCATTTTGGAAATATTTTCCCGCTGCTGATAAAATTTATTGACGCTAACGAAGACCTTTCTATTCAGGTACACCCGGATGATGAGCTTGGCAAAGAGCGCCACGATTCGTTTGGCAAAACCGAGATGTGGTATGTTATTGAAGCTGATCCGGGTTCTACCTTAATTTCCGGTTTTAACAAAGAACTCACCGAAGAAGAATACCTTGATAAATTTAACAGCGGCCGTTTAACCGATATTTTAAACAAGGAAAATGTAAAAGCTGATGATGTATACTTTTTACCCGCTGGCCGCGTGCACACCATAGGCAAAGGCTTGCTAATTGCCGAAATACAGCAAACATCGGATATAACCTATCGCATTTACGATTTCGACCGCGTTGATGACAAGGGCAATAAGCGCGAATTGCATACCGAAGAGGCCCTTGATGCCATTGATTTTAAACATTATCCCGAATATAAAACCAGGTATACTCCTGCAAAGGACGAAACTGTAGAATTAGTAAGCTGCCCTTACTTTACCACCAACCTGCTCGATTTTACCAAAAGCACGGCAAAGGATTACAGTAACCTGGATTCGTTTGTGATATACGTATGTGTGGCGGGAGAGTTTACCGTTAAACACAATGGTACTGGCTATCCCGTAAAAATGGGCGATTGTATCCTACTGCCAAAAAGTGTGGATAAAGTGGAGCTGGAAACAACCAGTGGGTTTAAGATACTGGAAAGCTTTATTGAGTGATCAGAGATTAGAGGTTAGTTGAATCTGCGAAGTAAGTAAAGGCTGCAAAGTTGGTAAAACCGATGGAACGTGCTTTTCCTAATCTCTAAACTCCAACCTCTAATCTCTTAAACTAAACTAACCGAATAGTAAACTTAGTACCCACATTAACCGTACTATCAATTTTGATAGTGCCACCTAACGATTCAATCTGATTGCGGGTAATAAACAGACCTATGCCTTTAGCATCGGAGTTCTGGTGGAATGTTTTGTACATGCCAAATACTTTATCCCCATAACGGGCCATATCAATACCGATACCGTTATCTTCAAAAATCATGTAGATATGATTATGGTCCCGAACTGTACGGCAACTTATGATGGTTTGCCTGTCGGGATGGCGGTATTTTAGCGAATTGGTGAGTAAGTTTTGCAGGATGCTTTCCAGGTAAGCGTGTATATAATTTACAACCGGACACTTGGTAAAGTCGTACTCAATTTTGGCATCAACGTTATCAATATTGCTCTGCAGCGCCGATACTACGTTTTTAAACACTTCTTCAAAATCAAGTAATTTACGTTCGCCTTCAACCTCAGTATGTATTTTAACAATTTCGTTCAGGTGATCAATGGTAGTTTTCAGGCTGTTGCTGATGGATTTGATGTGCGAAAAAACTTCGGCACGGTCATCCGGCGATTCGCTTTCTTCGAACAAATTAACCATAAACTGCAAATTGCCGGTATGCGACCGCAAGTTATGCGCCACAATATGCGCAAAGTTTTGTAGCCGCTTGTTTTGATCGTTTAGTAAATTGATGGAAGACTGCAGCGTAAGGCCCTTGCGTTTGATGATATCAATATCCTGGAAAATGCCGCGTATCTTGATGCATTTACCAAAATCGTCGATAATCGGTAAACCTTTAGCCCGTACCCAAATTACGTTGTTTTTGGCGCTGCGGAATAGCAGTTCCATATCATAAGGCTTGCAGAATTTTATGGCGTTGTCAATTGCTTCGGTTAGCAGCGGACGATATTGGGGCTCAAAAAAGCTGATAGCTTCATCGAGTGTTAAATTGAGTTGATCGTTTAGTTCGTAAATATCAAATGCCTCTTTTGATAACGATAAGATCATGCCGGGCACATTAATTTCAAATCCGCTAACCTTGGCTATGCTGCCCGTTTCGTTAAAAAAGAAATCGTTTTGTGCCGAGCGCAGCCCAAGTAGTTTGGCCTGGTGAATATTGATTAACGAACCGGTGAACTTAGGGCTGTTGTTATCGTCCCATTTTTTGGTGGCGCTTTCAAACCATTGATAACCGGACGATTTAGTAAGCAACCTGATGTGAGCAATATTTACAGGATCGGCAGTACGGGTATAAATAGCCTTTAAAAATGCGGGCTTATCATGATGGTAAAGTAATTGTTCGAGAAAAAAGTTATAGGAACTCTCAATTTCTCCGGGTTGATAACCCAAAACAAAGTAAAAGCCTGCCGACCATTTTACCTCTTTTGTGTTAATATTAAATTCCCAGATGCCCGCATTGATATGATCAATTATTTGAGCAAGATGCGATGCGTCGTCACCGTGGAAATTGTTCCCTTCTAAACTCATATTAATTGTTGAATCATTTTAATCGATAGAAATTGCGGTTAGGTATAGAAAAATCTATGCCAAAAATAAAATCTTAAAAATAGTTAAGCCCGTGTAATACGAAATCCCGCAAAAATAGTTCGGTATTTTTAAAAAAATGCAATAAAAATGGTAAGTTATTGACGCGGGGGTTAAAAATATTTCTCAGACTATCGGCTAATTCTGTTCGTCAATTCGTTTAGGGCTTTGCTGGCAATCCAATTTGATGCCTTGCTGTTTTGCAATAAAATGCGGTTGGCTGTTTCAATAGCGGCAATTCGTAAAATATCGTTTCGTTTACCAATCTGCCGTATAGTCCAGTTTATTGCTTTTTTAACAAAGTTTCTGTTGTCCCCCGCTTCGCGTTCTGTAATGGGTAATATGGCTATGAAAATGGCATCGTCAGCAGTCTTATTATGCATCGCATACTCTGCCATCAATACAAAGCCCGCGCGCTTCACAAATTCTTCGTTACGGCGGCAAAAAGCGATGGCTTTTTCAATAGCAAATGGTGTGCGGCAAAACAAGTTACCACAAACCTGATCGCAAATATCCCACGAATTAAAGTCCATTACCCAGGCGTCCATCAGTTCGGTGGTTACCAGTGCTGCGTCGGCTATAATGGAAGCCAGCATCCGGGCTTCGTGTATTTTGGTGTCCCAAAGTTGAAGTGCTAAAGCATGATCCTTTTTTATAGCCTTGCCAATCTTCCTCACTTCGGGGAGGGGAGTACCCAACGCATGGCTGTTATCAATACCAAAGCGCTTCATCCCTGCAAGGTATGAAGCGCTTGATTTTTGTTTTAGCTGGATGATAACTTCTTCGGTAGTCATTAACTTTGGGGCTAATTTTAACCACAAAGTACACAAAGGGTTTCACTAAGAACACAAAGGAAAAAAAAATTAGCTTCGTGTCCTTTGTGCCAAAAACTAACGTGGGGACATAAAAAAATTGAGATCGAATATCCGTCCCGATAACTATCGGGATCCGCAATCAATTAAAGATTTCCCCGCATTTCCTGCTCCCGTTCAATGGCCTCAAATAATGCCTTAAAATTCCCGGCGCCGAATGATTTAGCACCTTTACGCTGAATGATTTCGAAGAACAGGGTAGGGCGGTCTTCAACCGGTTTGGTGAAAATTTGAAGCAGATATCCTTCATCATCGCGGTCGACCAGGATGCCCAATTGTTTTAGTGGCCCGAGGTCTTCGTCAATGTGACCAACGCGGCTTAACAGGTCATCATAGTAGGAGGTAGGCACTGTTAAAAACTCTACACCACGGCTTTGTAAATCGGTTACTGTTTTTACAATATCATGGGTGGCAAGGGCTAAATGCTGTACGCCTTCGTCCTCATAAAATTCAAGGTATTCTTCAATCTGCGATTTCTTTTTGCCTTCAGCAGGTTCGTTAATGGGAAATTTAACATAGCCGTTGCCGTTGCTCATTACCTTGCTCATCAGGGCCGAGTATTCGGTGGATATCATTTTATCATCGAAGGTTAAAATGTTTTTGAATCCCATTGTCTCTTCATAAAAATGCACCCATTCGTTCATTTTATGCCAGCCTACATTGCCCACGCAATGGTCAATGTATAATAACCCGGCATCAGCTGGATTAAAATGCGTTTCCATTTTTTCAAAAGTGGGTAAAAATAGGCCGTTATAGTTTTTGCGTTCCACAAAAAGGTGAACGGTTTCTCCATATAATTTAATGCCGCTTACGCGCACTTCACCATGTTCGTCGCTCAATATTTGCGGGGACATGTAAGGTTCAGCACCGCGGCTGGTAGTTTGTTCAAAGGCATCAAAAGCGTCATCAACCGATAAGGCCAGCACTTTTACGCCATCGCCATGTTTTTTAATATGCTCGGCAATGGGATGTTCAGAATGGAGCGGTGTTGTTAATACCAGCCGGATTTTGCCCTGCTGCAAAACGTACGACACTTTGTCGCGTACGCCGGTTTCAGGCCCCGAATAGGCCAGGCTTTGAAAGCCAAATGCGGTTTTATAATAGTGTGCCGCCTGTTTGGCGTTGCCCACGTAAAACTCCACATAATCGGTACCATTAAGCGGTAAAAAATCAGTGGTGGTGGTTGGTTTATTTAGAGTTAGTGTTTCCATTTTGGTTGTTGTAAAAGTTGTAGGAAGTTGTAATTGTTGTAAAAGTTGTAGTGGTTGTAAATGTTTTAAGGAATGTAGTTGTTGTAAATGTTGAGTCCTGTCTTTTTTAACCTCTACAACTTTTAAAACCTTTTTAACCCTTACAACCTTTTCCCAACCTAACTAATCCAGCTTTTATAATAATTTTCGTCCTCAATTTTTATTGCATCTTCTGTCAGCATCAGCGGGCGGAAGGGGTCAATCATTACAGCCAGTTCGTCCGTTGATTCTTTACCGATAGATTTCTCTACAGCACCGGGATGTGGCCCGTGCGGAATACCGCCAGGATGCAGGCTCATTTGTCCTTTAACTACATTTTTGCGACTCATAAAGTCACCATCAACGTAGTACAGCAACTCGTCGCTGTCGACGTTACTGTGGTTATAAGGGGCTGGGATGGAAAGCGGATGATAATCGAACTTACGCGGCACAAAGGAGCAGATGACAAAATTATGCCCCTCGAACGTTTGATGTACTGGTGGCGGTTGGTGCAGGCGACCGGTTATTGGCTCAAAATCGTGAATAGAGAATGCCCAGGGATAATGAAAGCCATCCCAGCCAATAAAATCAAAAGGATGAGTGCCATAAATGTATGGGTATATTAAGCCCTGTTTTTTGATCAGGATTTTGAAATCGCCTTTTTCATCATGGGTTTCAAGGTCCGTTGGCCTTCTGATATCACGTTCGCAATAGGGTGATTGTTCAGTTAGCTGGCCGTAAGCGTTGGTATACCGTTTGGGAATACGGATAGGACTGAAACTCTCCACAATAAACAGGCGGTTATCGGGCGTATTAAATTCCATTTGATAGATGGTGCCACGCGGAATGATAAGGTAATCGCCATAGGCAAATTTGATGTTGCCATAACCTGTTTTGAGCGTGCCAGACCCAACGTGAACAAATACCACTTCATCGGCCTGGCTGTTTTTGTAAAAATAATCCGTCATGGATTTGCGTGGCGCGGCAAGGGAGATGTGCAGGTCGCTGTTTACCAGCACCGGTTTCCGGCTTTGCAGGTAATCATCAACAGGTTCAATTTTAAAGCCAATGAGGCTGGTGTGTTTCAGGTGTTTTTCGCGGGCTATTTTTGGCTCAACGGAATACGGCTTGCCCAACTCCTTTACCAAAGTAGGCGGATAAGCATGATAAACCAGCGAATACAGGCTCGAAAACCCTTCGGTTGATACCAGTTCTTCGGCATAAAGGCTACCATCGGGCTTACGGAACTGCGTATGCCGCTTTGGCGGGATAGCCCCTAATGTATGATATACGGGCATGGTGTGTTTTGTTGAAATGTTGTAAAGTTGAAAAGTTGGAATGTTTTAGCATTCAAAATTTCAGCAATAATTGATTATAAACTAAACGTTTAGAAATAGGATATGGTTTTAAAGCCGGGTCATAATAACATTACAACCTTCCAACATTAAAACCTTACAACAAATTTAGTATTGCGCCAAAACGATTTTAGCGAGCACAGCATCCCTGAATGAGGAAGCATCACTCATAGAAGTGAGGCCAAGGGAAAAAAGAAAATGCTTTTGTATGCTCATCATTGTTTTACAAAGCTATGGGGAATATTTGGAATGTGCAAGGGTAGTAAATGGTTATAGTAGTTGTAACGGTTGTAATAGTTAAAAACAACAGCTTCAATATCTGCGTTCCTTACAACTACTGCAACCTCCTTACAACATTTTCAACCTTTACAACTTTTTCAACAACTAAAATACTTATGTTTGATTTTCCGTAAACCCAACTAACCTATGAAATTAGTATCCTACAAAACCGAAGACAATGAGCATTTAGGCGTTTTTATAAACGGGCATATTTATAACCTGCACAGCTGCGACAAACTGATTCCCAATAACATGAATGAATTTTTATGGGGTGGCGATGAGCTGATGGAGCGTGCACAAAAAATAAATGCCGAAATCAGTTCGGGTAAGAGGGAGGCTAAGGAAGAGTTGTTTTTTGAGATGATGGCGCCGGTACCGCACCCCACTTCGTGTCGGGATGCGTATGCTTTCCGGCAGCATGTGGCTACTGCACGGCGTAACCGTAACGCAGATATGTTGCCGGAATTTGACCAGTTCCCTGTATTTTATTTTACCAACCACAATGCTATACAGGGTGCGGGCGAAATCAGGTGTATGCCCGATCATTTTCGCAACCTTGATTTTGAACTGGAAGTGGCCGTAGTGCTCAATAAAAAAGCCCGCAACATTAAAGCTGCCGATGCCGATAGCCTGATTGCCGGTTATATGATTATGAATGATATGAGCGCCCGAACGCTGCAAAAAGAGGAAATGCTGTTTAACCTTGGTCCTGCCAAAGGAAAAGACTTCTGTACGGTAATAGGCCCCTGGCTGGTAACGCCCGATGAACTGGAACCTTATAAAATTGTCACAAAAGCAGGCCACACCGGCAATAGCTATAACCTGCAAATGAAATGCGTAGTAAATGGTAAAGAGGTATCAAACGGCAGCATGGCCGATATGGACTGGACATTTGCCGAAATTATTGAACGCTGCGCCTATGGCTGCGATGTGCTACCCGGTGATGTAATAGGATCAGGCACGGTGGGCACAGGCTGCTTTTTGGAATTGAATGGAACTGGATTACTAAATGACCCTGCCTATAAGTCTCAATGGCTGCAACCCGGCGATTTGGTGGAAATGGAGATAACCGGGTTAGGTATGCTGGGGAATATTATTGAGAAGGAGGATAGTGAGTTTTCGATTTTGGGGATGAAGAAATAAAACCGTCTGAACCATGATTCGTAGGATTAAGGGATTAAAGGATTTTTGCACATTCAATCCTTCAATCTTAAAATCAAGCGAATCATGGTTCAGACAAAAAGCTATAATACCCCCATCTCAACAAGTTTCTCCCTCAGCAGCTCCGCTGATGTAAAATGTATAGACTTTATCCCCAATTGCTCCGCAGCTAATATATTCCGGTAATTATCATCAATAAATACTGCCTCGTCCGCTTTAATGTTATGCCGGTCGAGCAATAGCTGGTAAAACGCCGGGGCGGGTTTGCGCATTTTTTCGGCGCCGGAAACTACTACGCCATCGAACCAGTTTAAAAACTCAAACCGGCTTACCGCGACCGGGAAAGTCTCGGCCGACCAGTTGGTTAAGGCGTATATGTTGTATTTGCCGCTGTCCTTAAGCTCTTTGAATATTTGAACGGTATCCCAAAGCGCTTCGCCCAGCATTTCTTCCCAACGGGAATAAAAGGCACGAATATTTGCTTCATGTTCCGGGAATTCTTTCACCAATATTTCGGTACCTTCTGCAAGCGAGCGGCCGGCATCCTGCTCTTCGTTCCATTCGGAAGTGCAGATGGTGGCCAGGAAATGTTTCATTTCCTCTTCGTCGGCAAATAGCGTGCGATACATATAATGCGGGTTCCAGTCAATTAAAACTGCACCGAGGTCGAAGATGATGGTGTTAATCATAGAATATTATATTAGTTATTAGCTACTGGTGTTTGTGTCCCCACAAACACTGCCACAGCGGCTGTGGGGACACAGCCTTGTAGTGGTTTTATTTTAGTTTTCGTTTATTATTGGTATTTGTGTCCTCACAAACACCATCGGCTGATTGTGAGAACACAGTTTTGGCGTTTATATTAAGCTAATTATCTTTAAAAAACCATCTGCATTGATAGTTGTGAGTTCCGGGAAAGGAATTTTCTTCAATATATCAAAATGTCTATCTTCAGTAACTATGTAATCGGCTTGTCCGGCTATAGCACAGTCACAATATTTATTATCGTCTTTATCCCTATCTATCAATTGCCATTTGTAATAGGGTGTTATGTCGCGTGTATTTGGCAGTTCTTTTAAAAGACTTATAAAAGATTTAGCGGTAGCCAAACTGTATTTTTGTTGCAATATTTCTTCATACTCCAATAAAATGTCCACAGAAACTACGAGTTCATATTTACCGCTGATTAATGTTTGATAGATAAAATGATAAGGCGACCTGGATGTTAAACAAATCACAAATACATTGCAGTCTATTACAACGGTCATCATTTATGCAGTTCTACGAAAGTGTTCCTTTTTCCATTTCTCGAAAACCGTGTCTGCATAACCTTTTTCTTCGAATGCTTTATCAGCTTCAAAGGTTACTTTATTAGCAAGGTAGGCGATAAGCAATGATCGTATTTCCTGAAGTTCTTCTTCAGACTGGTCGTTTCTGAATAATTTCAGTATTTCTAACTGTGTGCTATTAAGTGCGACTGCCATATTAACTTTTTATCAAATATAATGGTTTTATAAACAAGAGGTGAAATTGAAAAAGTAGACAATCACTCATTTCCCAACAAAAATTCCTTAAACCCTTCAAAATCCTTACCCAAAGCTGCCGATTGTTTTTCCTTTTTTGCCAGCTCCTTCACTTGTTCGGGCACTTCAACTTTGGCAGCAATGCTTTCCGGGTAAACATCAGGGAACTTGCAGGGGTGCGCGGTTGATAAAAATACACCTGCCACATCGGCCTTGTAATTATCCTGCTGCCAGTCGCGCAGGGCCTGCCAGGCTATGGCCGTATGCGGACAAGCTATATAATTGTAGTTATCATTAATAAACTTAATGGCCTCCAGCGTTTGTTCGTCGTTATAGCTGTAGCCGGTTATTAGGGTTGTAAGGGCATTGGCATCAGCTTTAAACAAATCGGCAATGCGCACCCAGTTGCTTGGGTTGCCTACGTCCATGGCATTACTCAGGGTAGCTACAGATGGCTTTGGTTGATAAACGCCGGTTTTTAAAAACTCTGGAACGGTATCGTTAACATTGGTTGCCGCTATAAAATGTTCAACAGGCAAACCCATTTTCCAGGCTAATAAGCCCGCACCAATATTACCAAAGTTGCCGCTGGGAACCGAAAAAATTACTTTACTGATGCCTTGTTTTAATAACTGCGCATAAGCATTAAAGTAGTAAAACGTTTGCGGTATTAACCGGGCGATATTGATAGAGTTGGCTGATGTGAGCCTGAATTTTTCATTCAACTCTGCATCAGTAAATGCCTGTTTAACCAGCGCCTGGCAGTCGTCAAATGTACCGTCAATTTCCAGTGCGCGGATGTTTTGGCCGTTGGTGGTTAGTTGTTGCTCCTGTATATCGCTAACTTTCCCTTTTGGATAAAGGATAGTTACGCGGGTGTTAGGTACGCCTAAAAAACCTAAGGCTACGGCGCCGCCGGTATCGCCGGATGTGGCTACCAAAACGTCCAATTGTTTTTCGCCTTTCTCTAAAAAGTAGCTCATGATGCGGCTCATAAAGCGGGCGCCAAAATCTTTAAACGCCAGCGATGGGCCGTGCCAAAGTTCCAGCACAAATACATTGTCTTCCAGTTTTACAACCGGGGCTAAAAAGCTGATAGCATCGTAAACGATTGCCTTTAAATCGGCATCGGGTATATCATTGCCCAATATATTTTTAGCTACATGAAAAGCAATTTCGGGCAGGGTATATTGGTCAATGTTATTCAGGAATTTATCATCCAGCCGGGGGATACTAACCGGCATATAAAGGCCTTTGTCCTGCGGCATGCTGTTAAAAACCGCTTCTTTAAATGATACACGGGTGGATGGGTTGTTGGTACTGTAGTATTGCAATTTGATTTACGATTTTAGATTTACGAATTACGATTTATTTTTTTGGGGATTACGGTGATATTAAAAAGATTGCGGTGATTTTTTAATTGATCGCGTTGAATTATCGATCCGGAAGACAAAATCCGAAATCGAAATTCCCAAATCCGAAATCAAATCACCCTTGGCCCTTTATCATTAATAGTGGATACATAACCATTTGACCCAATCTTCATCGCTGTTAAATGATGCCTCAACTTTTGAGTAACCAGCTTTGCCGTTTCCTCATCACGCGTAAACGCAAATACCGACGGACCGGAGCCGGATATACCGAAACTTACGGCGCCCAATTCCATCGCTATCTCACGCATTTTATAAAAATCGGGGATGAGCATGGAGCGTACGGGTTCAACCAGTATATCCTTCATACTGCGGCCAATCAGGTCAATATCGTTCATAAATAAGCCGCTTACCAGGCCGGCTATATTGCCCCATTGGGTAACGGCATCTTTCATCTGGATGTTTTTGCGTATAATTTGCCTTGCCTCACGGGTAGGCACATCCACATCAGGGAATACAATGGCGCACCATAAGCCCGCAGGGTGGGGCAGGCGGATGACGTCCAACGGTTCGTAGCTGCGGATCAGCACAAAGCCGCCCATTAGCGCAGGAGCGACGTTATCCGCATGGCCATGACCGCAAGCCATTTCTTCGCCCTTCATGGCAAAAGGCAACAGGCTGGCTACATCGGTTTCATCGCCCAAAAGTGTTTTTATCGCGAATAAACCAGCAACCGTACTTGCAGAACTGGAACCCAGTCCGCTGCCGATGGGCATTTTTTTATGCAGCTCAATATCCAAACCAATATCCGTACGGCCAACGCTTTGCAGGTAATGCTGTACGCTCACACTTACGGTATTTTTAGCCGGATCGAGTGGCAGACGGCCATCATCGCCGGTAATTTTACTGATGGTGATACCCGGTTTATTGGTCATTCGCATGATGACTTCGTCGCCGGGCTCGTTAACGGCAAAACCGAGTACATCGAAGCCGCAGACTACGTTGGCGACAGTGGCGGGGGCGAAAACGCTAACCCCCCGACCCCCTAAAGGGGGAGTGATAAGCGTGGGGGCTTGTATTTCTTGTATATTGTTATTGTCCATATAAGTATCAAATTTCAATTCCCCCTTTAGGGGGTTAGGGGGTAGTTTACGCCCCTACGTTAATCAAATCAGCAAATACACCGGCGGCAGTAACCTCTGCGCCCGCACCCGGGCCTTTTACCACCAGCGGGCGTTCTTTGTATCTGTCGGTGGTGAATGATATTATATTATCACTTCCCGATAAGGTATAAAACGGATGACTTTCGTCAACCATTTGCAGGGTGATTGCAGCCTTGCCGTCTTCCAGTTTACCGATGTAGCGCAATACTTTATTTTCTGCTTCGGCCTTTGTTTTTAAGTTGGTAAAGAAAGCATCTTCGGCTTTTAGTGCTGCGTAAAAATCGTCAACGGTTTGGGCCTCTAAACAAGCTTTGGGTAATACGCTTTCAATTTGCACATCAGCGGCTTCCATGGAGTGACCGGCATCGCGGGCTAAAATTAATATTTTGCGCATAAAATCTTTTCCACTCAAATCATCGCGCGGATCGGGTTCGGTATAGCCTTTTTCCTGGGCTTCTTTTACCACATCGTGAAAATTGGCATCGCCTTTAAAATTGTTAAATATAAAGGAAATAGTTCCTGATAATATCGCTTCAATTTTGGCAATGCGGTCGCCGCTGTTCATCAGGTCTTTGAGCGTGCGGATAATCGGCAATCCGGCGCCAACATTGGTCTCGTAAAAGAAATCGACCCCGTGTTGTTTTGCCGCATCGCGGAAGGTTTTATATTGCTGGTACGATGCCGAGTTGCCAATTTTATTGCAGGTGATGACCGATATGTTCGATTTAAAGACTTCTTCGTAAAATTCGATGGGTGTTGGGCTGGCTGTATTATCGATAAATACGCAGTTCGGCAGGTTCATGCGTTTCATTTCGGTCACAAATTCTTTCAAATCGGCGGTATGACTGGTTGCCGCCAGTTCATCCTGCCAGCTATCCAGCGAAATACCATCCGAATTAAACAGCATTTTACGGGTATTGCTGATGCCTGCAATTTTTACCTGTATGCCGTTGTTTTCCTGTAAGTAATCGCTGTGCGCGTTTAGTTGTTTAAATAGAGTTTGCCCGATGTTGCCGGTACCCAGGCAAAAGGCATGAAGGGTTTTGGTGAGTTGGGTAAAAAAGCCATCATGTACAGCATTCAAAGCCTTGCCCAAATCTTTTGCCGATATAATAACCGATATATTATATTCTGACGAACCCTGCGCTATGGCCCTTACGTTTACCCCGTTGCGACCAAGCGCATGAAACAGTTTGCCCGATACACCGGGGGTTTGCTTCATGTTTTCGCCAACGATGGCTATGATGGCTAAATTTTGCTCGATGGCTACAGGATCTAATTTTTTAGCAATCAGTTCCAGCTCAAACTCCAGCTCAATTACCTGCCGGGCCCGTTCGGTATCGCCAGGTTGCACGGCAAAGGTGATGCTGTGCTCGGATGAGGATTGGGTAATGAGGATGATATTGATTTGCTCGCGCGCTAAAAGCGAAAACAAACGCCCGCTAAAGCCCGATTTGCCTACCATGCCGCTGCCTTCCACATTCAGAATACTGATATTATTGATGGATGAAATACCTTTTATGGGTAGGTTGGATGGCTTGCAATCGTGACGGATAACGGTGCCCTCAAACTCAGGCTCGAAAGTATTTTTGATAACGATGGGTATCTTTTTGAGGAACGCCGGGATCATGGTTGGCGGATAGATCACCTTGGCGCCGAAATAGGAAAGCTCCATGGCTTCGGTATAAGTAAGCTCGGGCAATGAAAATGCTTTGGTCACCATTCGAGGGTCGGCGGTCATCATGCCGTTAACATCGGTCCATATTTGTATTTCGGCGGCATTTAAGGCCGAGCCAAATATGGCGGCGGTGTAATCGCTTCCACCACGACCAAGGGTGGTGATTTGCCCGGCATCATTGGATGAAATAAAACCGGTAACAAAAATCATTTTACCTTCGTTTTCGCGGCGAAAACCTTGTATCAGCTGACTGCTCAGCTCCATGTTTACCTTGGCATTGCCGAAAGTACTGTCGGTTTTTATCAGTTCCGAAGCATCCGCGCAAACCGCTTCTTTAAATTCCTGGGCAGCTATTTTGCAGATCATCAGGGTGGAGCAGCGTTCGCCAAAACTCAACACCATATCGCGGGTTTTGGGGGTAAGTTCCCGTAAGGTAAGTACACCCTGCAACAAGTCTTCCAACTGATTAAAATAGAGCTTTAAACGGGTAAAGGCCGGGTTTTGGTTTTGAATGGTTAACAGGCTCTTTACCACATCAAAATGGCGTTTTTCCAGGTCGGCTAACCCGGCGGTAAAGTCAATGCCGTTTGCGGCCCCTTCGGCCATGGAAATCAGTAGGTTGGTTACGCCGCTCATGGCGGATAATACCACCACCGGCTTTTCTTTACTGTTTGCTTCGCCCTTTAAAATAGTTAATAGGGTGCGGATACTTTCAACTGATCCTACGGATGTACCGCCAAATTTTAAAATGTTCATTGTTGCTATTAAAACAAAAACGCCTTCCCCATTTGCGGAGGAAGGCGTTTTGTTGGTTTTTTATGTTTTACACCATACCGCTATCTTCCTCCGTGTTTTATTCCGGTGGTTGTGGTAGTTGTTGTAATGGTGTAGTTAATTATCATACTTATATAATGTCTGTAAAGTAAGTAGATTATTTTTTAATATGCAAATGGTATTTTGTTTTTATTTTTTCCGTTTTACCCCAAAATCCTTCTTGCGTATTTTACACATTCTGCCGGTACCATCATTGGCGTGAAACACAATGCCTTCAACATCGTTATCCAATTCGCTTAAAAACCTTTTGATGCCTTCGAACGACCTGTCGCTTAACTCAATCTCCTCCCCACCATGAACGACTAAACGGTGTTCATTATATCCTTCAGGATTACCTTGTACTTTTGGCCCTATCAACTCGTAAGTCCCATCAATTTTTTCGGCCAATTTATCAAAAGCTTCTAAATGGTATCTGTCCGATTGATCGTTTCTTTCGCATTTAACCCAATGTGGCCAGTGCCCGGTTATTCCGTCGGGCTCTTGACAAGGTATTGCATTAGCTGGAATTTCCCGGCCTTTTTTAACATCATATCGTTTATACAGTTCGCCGTCTATTATCGCACAAGCGGTACCATCGAATTTCCTGGTTGCCATTCCGCTATGCAATGCCCAATCGTTCTCAGGGTCAACTTCATTGATAACCCTCGCTAAATTATTTGGGTCCTTCTTAAATAAGGTTGATATTTTTTTCATGATTTAATATTGTTTGATTTTTAGACTGCCGCTAAAACAGAAAGCCTTCCCCGTTTTGGAGGAAGGCTTTCATTTGGTTTCTTTATGCTTTTTTTACACCATACGATCACATTCCCCCGGTAACGAAACCGGTGGTTGATGTGGTTGTTGTGATGGTGTTGTTAATCATTTTTATAATGCAGCAAAAGTACGTAGATTATTTTTTAATATGCAAATGGTGCTTTGTTTTTTGGTGAGTATTATTTACTTACAACTGTAATTGTAGTAGTTCCGGTAAGGCCGTTAGGTAAATTAACAGGTAAACCATTACGCCAATAAACCGAATTGCCGTAACCAGTGGAAAATAAATATCCACCGGATACAAACACATCGTTTCCATGTAGCGCAACCGCATTTAGCAAGCTGATGGTTTGTTGGTTTGACGCGCCATTGTTGAGCACGGTAGCTTTACCGTTTTTCCACAAAGCAACTTCACCGTTAATATAACCAGCAATGTACACATCGGCGCCGTTAATGGCAATGGAGTTTGCCACTGAAAGACCGGTGCCATCCGTTAGGCTCGTAGCGGTGCCGTTTTTCCAAACGGTTGCAACTTTTGCAGTTGAGTATTGCGTGGTAACTAAGCCAACTACATATACATCAGTTCCATTTACAGCTATTCCATTGGCCAAAGAACTAATAGAAGGGGTGTTCTGGAGGACGGTTGCAACTCCATTTTTCCAATAAGTGGCTTGGTCGAGACCGAGATCGTAAGTATTGCCTGCCATATATACGTCGTTCCCACTCACTGCAATAGCTTTTGCTTCGGTAGCTGCCGTTTCGGTAGTTGGTGGTATTATTGTGGCAACTCCGTTTTTCCAATAAGTGGCTTTTCGGTGGAGGGTAGTTGGTGTAACCAACCCTGCAATATACACGTCGTCGCCATTGATTGCTATAGCATTGGCGCTGGATTCGCTATCTGCAAGTTTCACGGCCTGGCCATTTTTCCAGTAAGTTGCGACAAAATGATCCCCCATGAGGGTTCTGCCTACCACATATACATCGGTATCATGAATGGCGATGCCAAAGGCCGTTGAACCTAAATTTGATAAGCTATTAGGCAATACCACAGGTACGCCGTTTTTCCAATAGGTAGCTAATTGTACACTATTTATATCGTCGCCCTCAACGTTGCCAGCTACGTACACATCCACCCCGGGGGGCTTTACCGGATCAATATGTGGGGCTCCGCTTTTTTTGCAGGCAGTTATCCCAAACATGGCAAGTAACAATATATAGAGGTGTTTTTTGCTCATTACCTGTTGGACCGTAATTAGATTAATAAAAGCGCGATAACAACTTTGCATACAGAAGTGAAAATAAAAAAACCGAACTCAACGACTTAATAACGAGATGTGATTTTGGTTTAAGGCTATTAAACTTTAGATTAATAACGTCCTGGCTATTAATTAATTGCTATAAAGTAAATTTATTATTTTTGAATATGCAATTCAATGCGTCTGTTTAGTTATTGTCTAAGTATAATTCGTGTTTATATCTTTTAGCCAATAACCCCGTAGCCACCTCCAAATCAATATCGACCACCAAAACTCCCGGTTCGCCGTAAGGCTGATTTGCCATACAATGCCCATCCGGCGCTATTAACGAACTGGCCGATTCCGGATACATAGTAGCGCAATTGGAGCTTGCAAAATAGATGGTGTTTTCCAACGCTCTCATCATCATTGCTCTTTCGTAATAAGGATTATCTTTATTACCCCATTCTGTCAGTGGTTTGCCTTGCAGGTTACTGCCGCCAAAGTGGGGGTGAAACACAATTTTTGCATCGCGGCGGGCGGCCCATCGTACCAATTCAGGGTAGCGGAAGCCTTCGTGACAAATAACAATGCCGAATTTTACACCGTTTACTTCGAACAGGCGGCGCTCGGTACCTGCAGCCCAAATTTCGTCTTCTGATGGGTCTAACTGGGTTTTGGCCTGGTATCCCAATACTTTACCCTCATTAGAAATTACTTGTGCTACATTCAATACTTGTCCGTTTACATACCAATCCATCGGCAATATAATGGTGATGTTGTTTTGGGAGGCTATTTCACAGGCTTTATCCAGCGCTTGCTGTAGTTTTTGAGGCGTGGCAACGTCAACCGTAAATTCTTCAGCTGGGTATCCCGGGATATAGGATTCCGGGAAGCAGATAATTTCAGCTTGTTGGGCTGCCGCTGATGAAACTAATTTTTCTACCTGAAACAAGCCATCATCAATAGATTTTGGAAATGGCGGTGATGCGATTGCTATTTTCATGATGCTTCCAAAATTAATGCATCTTTGGTTATTATTTTATCTGCGATGCACAAATTATTGCTGACAGCATTTTTTTTATTATTGACAAGCCCTTTGTTTGCTCAAAAGGAAACCGACACCCTGCTTAATAAGTTGCCCATGGTTAATGGCCGGTTGGTATATGCCGATAGTATTGCCGTAAAAGGACGCAACAAAGCTGCGCTGGACAGTGCCGCAAAAAAATGGTTTTACAGCTATTTTAAACAATACTGTGCCGACACTTTAACTAAAGATCAGGACGCTGGTAGTAGTATTTTAAATCAGGGGGCATTGATATTCCGCATGTCGCCAAATGCTTTGGGGTTGGTTAAATATGATTATTATTTAATTGTAACGCTGAAAATTAATTGCACAAATGAGGGATATAGCTATAAAATATTCCACATTTATTTTGCGCCCAAGAGTAAACTTTTTAGGGCTGTGGGTTATTATCAAACAAGTCCGGACTATTTAATTGGGCTATTAAACAAAAAACATTTAGGCCTTGAACCTGCGCTTGATATGGGTCGCAATAAAATAAGGGATTACCTTACCCATACCAATGATGCCATACAGGCTTGTATTGCTTCGTTAAACAAGTCGATGACAAATTAGTAGCATATATCAAGGTAAAATACGGATATATCAATATGTATATCTATCTTTGATATATAATTCGATATTATGAAAAGTATCCTTTTGAAGTTAGATGATAAGTTGTTTGAGGAAACGGACAAACATGTAAAGGCTGAAAAAGTAAGCAGATCAAACTATATAAAAACAGCCTTAGAGCAGTATAATAATTGGCAAGCAAAGAAGGCGTTGGAAGAACAAATAATCAGGGAGGTGCAACTACTAAATCAGTTTGACCCTGATAAGGAACTAAAGCAAGAATTTGAATTGGCGTCGCTATCTGATTTGCAAAAATATTTAGATGAGTAGTACAAACCCCAAGCAATACGAAATTTGGGTAGCTGACCTTGATCCAACAATTGGTAGTGAGCCCGGCAAAACGCGCCCGGTTGTAGTTATACAATCTGACATATTAAACAAAGCAGGACATCGTTCAGTTGTAGTTTGTTGTATATCTTCACAAGGTGTAGCGGGAGTATCATTTATCCGAATAGCTATTGAGGCAACCAAAGGAAATAGTTTATCGAAAAAGTCTTATATTTTGTGTGATCAGGTAAGGTCGATTGATGTGTCGAGGTTTCGAGGTAAGATAGGTGTGCTTGATACGATCGATATTAACAGATTAAACACAAGTTTAAAAACCATCCTTTCACTTTAATGCAGGGACTCATCATTAAATCGACAGGCAGCTGGTACCAGGTACAAACCCCGGAGGGGGAACGTATTGATTGCCGTATAAAGGGAAAGTTTCGCACTAAGGGCATCACCACCACTAATCCGCTGGCCGTAGGCGATGTGGTTGATTTTGAAATGGAACCCGACCAGGAAACCGGTGTAATTACCGAGCTGCAACAGCGCAAAAATTATATCATCCGTAAAGCCATCAATCTATCCAAACAGGCACAAATATTAGCTGCCAATTTGGATCAGGCCATGTTGGTGGTTACTTTGGCCTCGCCCCGAACCTCGCTTGGTTTTATCGACCGTTTTTTGGTGACTGCCGAGGCGTATGATATCCCCGCCAAACTCATTTTTAATAAACTGGATTTGTTTAGCGATGAGGGCCTCGAAATATTGGCCGATTACAAAGCTGTTTATGAAAAAGTAGGGTACCCCTGTTATGAGGTTTCGGCACTGGAGGGTACCAATATTGAAGAGCTGCAATCGCTTATAAAAGACAAAGTAACCCTGTTCTCGGGTCACTCGGGTGTGGGGAAATCAAGCCTGATTAACCGCTTATTGCCTGACCTGGATTTGCGCACCCACCAGGTATCCGACTGGAGTGACAAGGGTATGCACACCACCACCTTTGCCGAAATGTTCGAACTCCCGCAAGGCGGTTTCATCATTGATACCCCCGGCATCCGCGAATTGGGGGTTATCGATATTGAAAAACAGGAACTGAGCCATTTCTTCCCCGAAATGCGTGACCGGATGAACACCTGTCGTTTTAATAACTGCCGCCATATTAACGAACCCGGCTGCGCCGTTCTACAAGCTGTTGAAGATGGCGGGATTGAGCTATCGCGGTATGAGAGTTATTTGAGTATTTATAATGGGAATGATACGAGGGCATAATTTTGAGTCCGGAAAGTCAGGAAGTCCGAAAGAAGCTGCAGCATAATTCGTGTCTCTGTATTATCCCTATTGCATTCTGATAAAATCTATCGCCCAAAAATGGCTGTGCTCGTTTGTGCACCCGGGAGGCTGATAAATTTTTCCAGGTGTTTACATCGCACACACGCCCTGCCGTTTTTAATTATGCAATATATTGATAATCAAATAATTAATTTTTAATTATAGGTTAAATTTCAGTAAAATACTGATAATCAAGTGTTTAATTTTTAGGCAATTATTTATAAGTGTTTATATTGATTATCAGCTAATTAGCCTGTTTTATGGGTTGTCGCTTTAAATCGGAAAATCGATTAAACACTGACAAAATAGTGTCACCATATTAACCATTGCAACCGTTTAAATTTGTTGTATTCCGTTTAGCAATGTTAACCCGCGCACATAGTTTACTCACCCCGCCTTGCTTCGCAGGCCCCCCCGATAGCTATCGGGGCTGCTGCGCAAAGAGAGGAAGATCAGCCTCCTTTTTTCCCTCTATACGAAGTAGGAGGGGTGGCCGATCCGCCTAAAAGGCGGAGAAGGTCGGGGTGAGTCAACCCGCCATGTCCGCATAAAATCAAATAACCATGTCAACCAACCCCTCCTCCGAACGCCCGCCTTATATTGATCAGCTTCGCGCCGATTTGCGCGGGCAACCCTACCGCCCTGCCAAAAGGAAAGGGCGGCCAAAATGTGAGCCGCCCAGCCCCGAAGACAGCCGCCGCCTGTTTACCGTTGAAACCGGCAACCGCTGGATGGACATTGCCCAACGCGAACCCGAAGCAATGATGCTGTTCGACGAGTTTTGGCATCAGGGCGAGCTATGCATGTTGTTTGCAGGAACCAACATAGGTAAATCGGTGCTGGCCGTACAGATAGGCGAAAGCATTGCCCGCCGAAAAAAGATTGGCGGCTTTGCCTGCCAGGCCCCGGCGGCACGCGTACTCTATGTTGATTTTGAGCTCAGCGCCGCCCAGTTTGGCCTGCGGTACAGCCATGCCGGCGACCGCTATCTGTTTTCGGATAATTTTTTCCGCGCGCAATTCAATTTTATAACCGATACGCCCGAAAACGTAGATGAAAACGAATTGCTTATTGCCGCCATTGAGTATAAAATGCTACAGGTAAAGGCCATCGTGCTCATTATTGATAATATTACCTGCCTGCGCGGCGGTACCGAAAATGCTACAGTGGCGCTTTCGCTGATGAAGAGCCTTAAGGCGCTAAAAAATAACCACAAACTTTCGGTATTGGTGCTGGCCCATACACCTAAGCGCCGCCAGGTTGCGCCACAACCCATCAGCGCCGACGACCTGCACGGCAGCAAACTGCTCATCAACTTTGCCGACAGTGCCTTTTCCATCGGCAAAAGTATGGCCGACGATGGCCTCTGCTACCTGAAACAAATAAAACAACGCAACACCAGCCAACGCTATGGCGACGACAATGTGCGCCTTTGCCGCATCCAAAAAAATGGCAACTTTTTGCACTTTAAGTTCAGTGGCCGCGGCCGCGAACTTCATCACCTGCTGCCTGCCCATAAGCACGGCCCGGTGCGCCGCGTTAACCACGAAGAACGCGCCGATAAAATAGCCCGTTTAGCTGCCGCCGGCCTAAGCCAGCGCGACATCAGCAAACGGCTAAACATCAACCTGGCCACTGTTAACAAACTGATACGGCACGGGAAATCCGCCACCAGTTACACCACGTAGGGGCAAATAGCATTCGCTCCCCAAATAGGTCAATGGTTGCGACCATATCGAAAATGAACCCTAAAAGAAACGCTGAAATTCAGTGGGGGCAATTTTTCGTACCGGAAAAAATATGTTGTTCAGGTGGTCAAAGTCGGAGTCGGTAGTAACTAATTGAAATCCTATCAACGCAGCAAGCGAAGCTATCCACAAGTCATTCTTCCCCATGTTTCTCGGCGTCGGGAAAGGATAGTTGTTAAAATTGGGATTTAACTTTTGTGAAAACGCGTCGATTTCCGCGTAAATTTCAACTTACGATTGGCTTATTTCTACGATGTTGATTTCATCTAAAAAGTTATCCAAAATATCGTTCCGCTTGACGCCCCATTTATTCTTTAGCGATATTGATTTAATTTCTGCTTCGGAAACTACAGATGTATAAAGTTTTACGTTCCCCGGATTTATAAAATCAACAAAACTATCTGTGTCGCTTGTTCGCGACCTAAAAAGAAGAATATTTGTATCCAGCAAAATATTCATCATTTATCATTCGCCATTTGTTCTAACAAACTGGCCCATTCCTCGTCTGTAAAAGGTTCTGGTTTAGGATCTTTTTTTAGCGCCTTTTTTAATGTTTCATTGTTTTTGCCCGATTTTATACCAAATGCAGTGGCACCCCCGGCAGCTAAAATTTGTTCGGGCGAAACGGTTATATGTGTTCTGAATGTTGTTTTTTTTTGCTATTTCGTCGTGTTTCATTTACAACCTCCATTCTTAGAAATCAAATTTAGTGATATTTAAGCCAAAAAAGTTGCTTCCCTTTCAAAAAATCCTTAAAATAACTACACTCGCTTATGCTGTCTTATACAAGGCTGTTTTTGAATAATTGCTTTTTGGCGTTTTAAAGTAGGGGTCCGTTTTATAATTAAATCCCGATAATCATCGGGACATTAAAGTCAAGTAGAAGTCCGAAAGACGTGGCAAAGCATTTTTGGCTCTATGACGCTTTGTATGGGTGTTTGGTTTTAATAGCTTTTAAAGTAACTTTTCCTAATGGCCATCGGCCCGGCACATATTGTAGCCACGGGTTTCAACCCGTGGGACGATATAAAAGGACAACCAAAGTGCCATCGGCACGGCTCATGTTTTGGTGAAAATCGGGTGCCCACGGTCTTATTTAAACTATATCGCTTCGATAATATGGAAACGAACCTACGGTTCTTAAACGCTTTCTTCTTTTTTCCACGGGTTGAAACCCGTGGAAAAAAGATTGCCCGAGGCTACGCCTCTGATTCGGACGAAAGAAGTCTATTGTGGTTTTACCCATACAACGCTCATCGAAACGCATTTTTTCTCTATTTTTGCAAAATCCCCATCGCATTAGGATAAAACCTGCCACCTAATAACGATGCCACTCCGTTTTGCCATAAAACGCCATCTCCCTGGGCATTAATCCCTGCCACACAAACAACACCGCCATTTATCACAATGGTATTTGCCAGCGACGATTCACTTGATAGTACTGTTAAAGCGCCATTCCGCCAGTAAGCCGCCTTAGCCACGCCATCGGAAGTAGTTATGGTGCCTGCGAAATAGATATTATCGCCGTCGAAGCAAATGGCATTAACGGTGGAGCCGTGTGCGTTGTCGTCAAGCTTTACAGCCGCACCGTTTTTCCAGTAAGTTGCATTTTTATTGCTGAAACCTGCCACATAAGTATCAGCGCCCCATGTTTTTACCATGTTTGCCCATCCGTTTGATGAGCCGTCGGTTAATTTGGTTAATGCTCCGTTTTTCCAGTAAGCGGCTACCGAGTTACCATTTGAAGCGGTCATCATCCCGGCAATATAAACATCGGTACCGTTAACGGCGATAGAAAATGCGTCCGCATCGGCCGAACCATCGGTTAGTTGGGTAGCGACGCCGTTTTTCCAGTACGCGGCCATTGTTTTGCCGCTTGCAGCATATATTAAACCGGCAACGTAAACATCGGCGCCGCTCACGGCAATGGCATTGGCCTGCCCGCCAAAAGTACCACCTGGTAGGTTCACAATGCTGCCGTTTTTCCAATATACCGCAGTATTTACCGGCGTCCCGCCCAAGGTTATACCAGCAACATATACATCGGCGCCATTGGTAAAAATATTGTTGGCCGAACCCCAGGTGTTACCACCCGATAATAGTGTAACGGAGTCATTAAGCCAGTATGCAGGTACATTAGGAACAGTAGTGCCGACGGTAGCACCCACTATATAAAGATCGCCCTTGGCCGTAGGGAAGGGTTGAGTGGTAGTAACCGGCTTATCCAGCTTACGGCAATCGGTTATCAGGCATATAAAAACCAAAGCTGCGGAAGTGTATTTTTTTAAAGGCATGACGGTAAATAAAATCAATAGCCTTTACGTGTTTTTTGCGTTAGTGATACGTTTTTGAGATTTTTATTTGCCGTTCCCTTTTAGAAAATCGCGGAAATAACTGCATTCATCTATTGCTGTTTTATAAAAGGCAGTTTTTGAATAATTGTCTTTTAAGGTTTTAAAGTAAGGGTTACTTATTGCAGCATGATCATATTCACCATCCCGCCTTGAATAGGGTTCGTGATGTATTTGTGTTTGGTAACATAAAGCCAGCATAAAAGTGCACTTCGCCTTAAATTGATTATCGTTGCTCAAAGCACTTGCCTTAAGGTAATACTTTTTAGCGGAAGCCACTTTCAGGAAATCAGCATCGTAATAATTTTCGGACTTGCGGCCTATATCGTACACCGACCAGGTATAGGTGGTTAAATACCACGAGTTTCCATAAAATGATGTATTGTACAAGCCGTTAGCCATACTATAATAATATTGGGCTGCGTTGTTTGGGTTTACTTTAACTAGTTTTTCCAACCTCGCCATCTGTAGGGCAAACATTGGTTTTGAATATTGCTTTGTGTGACTGGTATCGTATTTTTCCCGTGTGGATACAATGAACGGATCATAACTATATTCCTTTTTCGTATCCCAATCATCAAAAGGTGTATGCTTTGATTTATTGACCGGGATATTTTCAAATGCGTTTACGGCTTTTTGATATTTATGCTCGCGCAAATAAGCTGTGCCGAGCAAATCGTATAAATCGTACAGCATTTTACGGTCGGCGCCGCCGACTAATAATTGTAAATAAGGTGTTTTTTCAGGTGTTTTTATCAACTGAATCATTTTTACAAAATCATAAGAATGCACTTTCCTGTGCAAAAAATCGGGCATTTTAAATCCTAAAGCTTTTTCCCAGTATTTAGCGGGTCTGATGGTTAACTTGCTGTTAAGGATCGCTATAGCAGCCATGGCGGTATCTTTTTGCCGCATATAGGCGGGTGCCAAAACGTAAAAATAAAAATCGCGCGATGAAGCCGAATAGCTTTTATCGGAGTAATCAGCCTGGTATCCCTCATCATAATAGCTGTGTTTTTTGACGACGTTGTGCTTTTCCCATTTTACCTTGTTGTTTAGCCAGGTTAATGATGGCACCAATTCCTGTTCGTTCAGCGTATCCAGCGTTTTTATTTTTTGTGATAGTAGTAACAGTTTTACCATCTGTTTTTGATCCTCCAAAGGCGGGACTAATTTTAGGCTATCCGTTGCCGACAAAGCAGTGAGTCCGCCGCTGTTATCATCCTGTATCCACGAAAGATATGCGATAGCGATATTGCCCAACGCTGGTTCATTATACTTATTTTCGGTTGCCAGCCGCAGGCAAAAGGCTTTAAGTTTTGGTATATACGCTTTTTGCTTTTTAGCCGTGCTATCTTCGCCTACATATGGCGAACCCCAGCTATAAGGGTTATGGCTGGCTGTTTTGTCCAGCTTTCGCGATAAATAGCTTTCTTCAATTTTGTTGATTTCTCTAACCAGCAATAGCTTTATCAGCGGCGATTTGGGTTGGCATTGGTAAACTTCCTCTAAAGCTTTAAGGCTTACCTTGTGTGTGTTGAAACCGGTTATGGCATATACAAAAGCTTTTTCGTTACCCGTTTTGGCAAACTTTATGACGTTTTGAGGTTTTACCTTTATGTTATTAAAATCATGAAAAGCCTGTATACGGCGTTCGGGGTAGTTGGCAAACACTTTTGAAAACAGGAAGGCCGCTTTTGCGGGATTGCCGGTATGCCATTCTTCCCCGGCTGTTAACGATAGTGCCCAGCCCATCACGTGGCTTTTTGATTTTGAATTTGCTATATAACGTTCGTATATACCATTAGCTTCTTTATAATCCCCACCGTAGTGCATTAGCCGCTGGGCCTGGTAATAGTAACGCAATTTTAGAAATGCGTTTTTTTCGCCATCAGCCTTTTGTATGGCATCCTTTGCTTTTACTATTAGCGCCTTGCCATTAAAAATCTTAGGGTTCCACTTATTATCTAATACGGTCGCTGTTAAATGTTCCGCAACTTTCGCAAAGCGATAGTATTGCAAATCGTTATTATGACGTCCGGATACCAACGCTTTTAAAAATGTATTTGGTTTTAAACTATCAGGAAGTAGTTTATTAGGTTTCAGGTAATTTAGCAGCAACAATGAATCGGACTTGGTATCCAATTGGTACATAGCCTTGTTAACATCGTTTTTTAATACGCCATTCCCCAAATGATGTGCCCACTCGGCCGAATTAACTTCCGCTTCGTTTACTGGGTTTTCATCGTTGTTTAAAAACATCATCCCGTTAAAATAAAACGACTGGTAATCGTTGTTGGGTTGAATGTTATTATGGAAAAACGAAATGTAATAATCATAAGGATCAGCTTCCGGCCCGCAGGCCAAATCCATTGCTATACCAATAAAAAATACTGCAAAAAAGCTAACGCAGTAAATTACTGACCGTTTCCAGGTCGTGATAGGAGTAGGATTTAACGATGGTTTCATCGAGATGGAAGTAGATAATGTTGACGGAATCTGTTTTTATTAAGGGCGACAAATAACTTGCAGCAGCCTCCAAATCGGGCATAGAGATATCCTCCCAACGCACTTCATCGGCTTTATTTAATCCAAATTCAGGAAGATCTTTGGCTGCTTTGTAAATGTTATTTGCTATAAATATAAACTGATTTTTATCAATTAAATTAACTTTTTTTATTCTTTTTGAAATACCTAAATATTCCTGATCGCGGAACGCAACAGCCCATTTAAACAAGGGTAAACCGATGTCGGTTGGCATAGGGTAACGACCAATATTATCATTGGCGTATTTTTTTAACTCGCTGATATCCAGTATTGAATTCTGGTGGCCGTACCTGCGCAGGTTGCCCATATTATAGCACATCAGCATCACCCGGTTTACCGGTGGTATGCCGCTGCTCCGTTGGTTTTTTAACTGGTGCAGACGCAGCGTAGCCGATAGTATTTTGTGTTTTAAAACCGGGTTTAATTTTAGCCGGTTAAGCAAGTAAAAATAGCTATCACGGGTAGTTGCAGTCCAGTCGCAATCTATTTGTAATTCGTTAAATCTTTTTTTGCCGGCTTGTTCTACTTTGCTGTTTACAAAAAGTATTATTTTATTGGCGAGGTCGTTTAGCTTAGGTGTATCAAGGGTTTTTAAAACATCATTTACAATAAATACCACCGGCACAATTTGCACGGTATCGGGTATTTTACCTTTAAATATAACAGGCGAAATTGGGATGGGCGTTGTGCCGTCATCATCCATATTAACATCCATTATGCGCACGTACAATTTGTGTGTATTAAAATGATGCAGGTAGGCGGCTTCGGTGGTATTGGTTTTATAAATAGTTTTCCAGTAGTAAAAAGAGGTATTTATGGTTTTGGGGTGATGGCAGGAGGGGAGTAAAGAGGCAAGAAGCAGGAGGGCAAGAAGATGGGTCCCGACTTTTATGGATTTTTTCATAACACGGTATTTTCTTTCCTTGACGTATTTTATGTAGAGACGCGATACTTCGCGTCTCCTGCATACCGGTAAGCGACATAAATGCAGATAAGTATGGTTGAGCGCATGGTGGGAGACGCGAAGTATCGCGTCTCTACGCAAAAAATTATCCCAGCGCTTCTTTAAAATCCCCAATCAAATCATCCAAATCCTCAATACCGATAGATAACCGGATCAATGAATCAGCAATGCCCATTTCGGCCCTTTTAACCGGGCCTAATTCGTTAAAAATGGTTTGCGCAACGGGTATAGCCAGGGTACGGGTATCGCCCAGGTTGCTGGATTTTATAACTAATTTCAGTTTGTTTAAAAATGCAAGGCAGTCAATGCTATCGTCCACTTCAATGCTCATCAGCGCACCATATTTGGCGAACAGATGGGTAGCCATGTCGTGCTGCGGGTGCGATTTAAGGCCGGGATAATTTACTTTTTTAATCATCGGGTGGCCCTCGAAAAACGTCGCCAGCGCAAATGCGTTGTTACTGGCGCGTTCCATGCGCAGGGCCAGGGTCTCGGAACCTACAGAAATAGAGTGTGCAGCTTCGGGAGCTAAAGTACCTCCTGCATCGCGCAGTCCTTTTTTGCGGATTTGTGTTATACCTAAAACTTCGGGTTTTACGGTTGTTTTAAAGCCTTCGAATATGTTGGCAAAATTGCTCCAGTCAAATAAGCCGGTATCAGTAACGCTGCCACCTAAAGCATTACCATGCCCGCCAATGTATTTGGTTAGCGAGTTGATAACCAGGCTCGCTTTTACATTGATAGGTTTAAATATATAAGGCGACGTCATGGTGTTGTCCACAACGTAGATGATGCCTTTTTCTTCGCACAAATTGCCGATTTTTTCCAGGTCAACTATCTGCGTTGCCGGGTTGGCAATGGTTTCAACAAACAACATTTTGGTGTTGGGTTGCAGGGCCTCTTTCACATTTTCTATGGAAGTAGCATCAACAAAAGTGATATCTAAACCCATATCCATGTAACTCTGGAATACGCTGCGGGTATTACCGAACAAATATGAACTGGCTAATATATGATCGCCATGTTTAATGAGGGCCAGTACAGTAGCTGCAATTGCGGCCATACCGGTTGAAAAGGCAATGGTAGCCGTTCCGTTTTCCATCTGCGTAACCTTATGCTCCAGCGCCGAAACGGTTGGATTTCCCTGGCGCGAGTAAGCATAACCTTTTTTCTTATTCTGAAAAACATCAACCAAATCCTGCACATCATCGTAACCATAAGTTACAGCGGTGTGGATGGGCTTATGTAAAGCGCCATGTTCAGGTTTGGTTAAACGGTCGGAGTGGAGTATGGTGGTAGTAAAGCCTTTTTTAGTAGTCATGATGGGGCGAATTTCATGAATTAATGCGAATTTAAGAATTTAAATAAGCACGAATTTTCTTAATTGGGGTTTACGAATTTAAATAGACACGAATTTCACGAATTGAGCGAATTTTAAGACGAATTAAGAAATATTTTGGTGAATTTAAATAGACATGAATTTCACGAATCGAGCGAATTTTAAGACGAATTGAAAAATAAGTTTGCGAATTTAAATAGACACGAATTTCACGAATTGAGCGAATTTTAAGACGAATTAAGAAATAGATTTATAAATTTAAATAGACACGAATTTTAGATGGGTCGAAAATTGAATTTAATTAGTGTCAATTAGAGCAATTCGTGAAATTCGTACTTTTTAAATTCGTACGCATCCTATCGCATTAAAAAAGTACCCGATGATATTCCAAAGATGGTGTGCCGAAGTTGATTACGATACCTAATTTAAGCCCTGATGCTTTTATATAATTTAGTGTTTGTTTGATGTACGGCTCGCCGATATATGTTCCGGTTTTTATTTCGAGGATGATAGTATCATAAACAACAAAATCAGCGATGTAATAATGTTTCAATTTTTGTTCTTTGTAAACTATATCGAATTGTTTTTCCCTAACAAATGGAATTCCTAACCTGATAAATTCAAGCTCAAGCGCATCTTTGTAAACCGCCTCCATAAAACCATGACCTAATATCTTGTGGACTTCGAAGCAAGCACCAACGATTTTATAAGATTCTTGTTTAAATAATATATCAGCCATAGTTTTTTAATTAAAATAGACACTAATTTTCGCAAATTATTCGAATTTCACGAACAAAAAAAGTAGATCCTAATTCAAATTATCCGAACTAATATCGAACTGAATTTGTGTAATTCGAATAATTAGTGAAATTCGTGTTTATTCAATTCGTACGCATTCAATTCGAGAAATTAATACATGAGAGCAGTAATACAACGCGTTGCCGAAGCCAGTTGCAAGGTTGATGGCGAAATAATCGGAACAATAGGTTTAGGTTTCTTAGTTTTGATAGGCATTGAAGAGGCCGACACCGATGAAGACTTGCAATGGCTGGCTCAAAAAATAGCGAACCTGCGGGTGTTTGGCGATGAAAACGGGTTGATGAACAAAGGTTTAGCCGATATTGACGGCGGGATATTACTCATTTCGCAATTCACACTGTTTGCGCAAACTAAAAAGGGAAACCGGCCGTCGTTTATTAAAGCTGCCAGGCCCGATAAGGCGATACCGATGTACGAGCAAATGATAAAGACGCTGCAAGCTTTAACCGGCAAAACAATTGCTACCGGCATTTTTGGGGCCGATATGAAGATTAGTTTAACCAATGATGGACCTGTGACGATCATAATGGATACAAAAGATAAGGACAACCACTAAACCAAATTTGTCATTGCGAGCGAGGTACGAGCGAAGCAACCTCGTCGTTATGCCTATCAAATATCTATGGCGGCAATGGATGGTGACGAGATTGCTTCGTCGTACCTCCTCGCAATGACAAAGCATTTTATAATACACATGACTATAGAAAACGCCCAAAAAGCCGTTGACAACTGGATAAAAACCACCGGCATCCGTTATTTTAATGAACTTACCAATACAGCCATACTAATGGAAGAAGTAGGGGAGGTGGCCCGCATTATGGCGCGGCAATACGGTGAACAATCATATAAAAAATCAGACACCGAAGTAAACCTGGCTGATGAAATGGCCGATGTGCTTTTTGTGCTGATATGCCTGGCAAACCAAACGGGGATTGACTTAACTGAGGCCCTGGAAAAGAATATGGAAAAGAAAAGCATCAGGGATACGGAGAGGCATAGGAATAATGAGAAATTAAAGTAGGGTTTTCTTTTTCACTCGTCATTGCGAGGAACGAAGCAATCTCTGAACATGCACTTCTATCGCGCAGGTTCGATACCTTGCAATCCGAGCGGATAGTTCAGAGGTTGCTTCGTCGTTCCTCCTCGCAATGACGCGTAGATAAAATTATGACTAAACTAACTTAACCAACCGCTCCCCATCCAAAACCGGGATGGCCGTTGCTATATCTATCTGTAAGCAAAACTCAATATCTTTTTCGATACCTAATTTTTTAAGGCGTTCGCTGTGCGAGGTTTTTTTGAGGTATTCGTTTATATCATTTTTGCCGGCTTCGTATAAGTCGTTTGCGGCAATGGCGGCATCATCCAGTTTGTAATCCAAAGCTTTTAGTTGGTCAACAACTGCACCGGCGAAGAGGGTATCTTCCAGGTTAAAATTGTTTTTCCAGCCGGCGCAAACTAACAGCACATTTTCGTTTTGGGTTTTAAGCCAATTGCATAGCGCGGTAAGGTTTAAAAACGAGCCGATCACTATTTTTTTTGCTTTGCGCGATAAATGCAACGCCTGGGTGCCGTTGGTGGTAGTTAATACAATTGTTTTACCGGCCACTTTTTCGGTAGTGTATGAAAAGGGCGAATTGCCAAAATCAAAACCTTCCACCACTTTCCCATCGCGCTCGGCGGCAACCAAATGGCCGGGATGCGTTTGCCGGTAAGCTTCACATTCTTCTACCTCCGCAACCGGAATTATCGCTTCGGCTCCATTTTCAATACCATAACAAATGGACGAGGTGGCGCGAAAAATATCGATGATTACAACAATATGATCGGCTACATTAAAAAGAGAAATTAGCGGAGGGCAAAGGCAAACCTCCACCCCCCGGCCTCCGCCTGCAGGCGGGGGAGTTTTTGCGTTTATTTTTTCGGACATTGAGTTTTTTATTCCCCCTTTAGGGGATTAGGGGGCAGTTATTTATTAAACGGCGGCTTCACCACCTTTGCTTTAATTTTGTTATCCCTTATGCTGATAAATATCTCGGTGCCTTCTTTGGCGAAAGCGGTTTCAACATAACCCATACCTATTGCTTTTTGCAGCGATGGCGATTGAGTCCCCGAGGTTACTTTACCAATGTTATTGCCATCAGCATCAACAATTGGATAGTCGTGACGGGCGATACCGCGGTCAATCATTTCAAAGCCAACCAGTTTACGTTTTACGCCTTCCTGCTTTTGTTGTTGAAGTGCAGCTGAATTGGTAAACTCTTTGGTGAATTTGGTTACCCAGCCCAACCCTGCTTCTAATGGCGAGGTGGTATCGTCAATATCGTTACCATAAAGGCAAAAGCCCATTTCCAAACGTAAGGTATCGCGTGCGCCTAAACCTATTGGTTTGATGCCGAAAGGTTCGCCGGCTTTAAAAATAGCGGCCCATATTTGTTCGGCGTATTGGTTTTCAAAGTAAATTTCAAAACCACCTGCACCTGTATAGCCGGTTGCAGATACCAATACATTATTTACTCCGGCAAATACGCCTTTTTTAAAGGTGTAGTATTCCATCGATGCCAGGTCAATATCGGTTAAACTTTGCAGTGCTTCGGCGGCTTTGGGACCTTGTATGGCTAATAGCGAGGTGCGATCTGAAATGTCTTTCATATCGACACCGGCAGTGTTGAAGCCGGATATCCAGTTCCAGTCCTTTTCGATATTGGAGGCATTAACTACCAGCATATAGGTTTTATCATCTATGCGGTAAACCAGCAGATCGTCTACAATTCCGCCGGTTTTATTGGGCAGGCAGGAGTATTGCACTTTGCCATCGTACAGTTTAGCGGCATCGTTGCTGGTTACGCGTTGAATCAGGTCGAGCGCGTTTTCACCTTTTAAAATGAATTCGCCCATGTGGCTCACATCAAAAACGCCGACGCCATTGCGCACAGTTTCGTGTTCGGCGTTAATGCCTGCATATTGTACGGGCATGTTGTAGCCAGCAAAGGGAACCATTTTGGCGCCTGCCTTTATATGCACATCGGTTAAAGCGGTATTTTTCATAAAAAAAGTAATAGGCGGCAAAAATAGCAGGAATTTTAAGATTTAAAGATTGTCTGAACCACGATTTTTCACTTGTTAATTTGTTTTTAGCGGCGTTCAAGAAGGCTTTGCCATTTTCAGGATTTCAGAATTCTCATGAAATAAGATGAAAAATTACATCCTGTAATCCTTAAATCAAGCGAATCATGGTTCAGACCAGCACAATCACAATCTTATAAAAATCAATCAGCTTTTGGGTTACAATATTTACGTCGTGTTGTTCCTCTACCAGCTTGCGGGCGTTTAGGCCAATATATTTGCAATAGTTTTCGTCGGCTATGCAAAGTTTTATGGTTTCGTAAAATTCGTCCTGGTTATTGGCTATCAGAATGTTTACCTGGTCCTCATAATTAATACCTTCGGCGCCGAGCGACGTAGATATGATACATTTCTGCATGGCCATACCTTCTACAATTTTTACGCGCATGCCGCCGCTGGTCAACAGGGGTACAATCATTATCGATTTGCTGTTCACAAACTCCAGCGCGTCATCAACCTCGCCCTGTATAAATATTTTGCCCAGCACGTCGTAATCGTCAAAGCGTTCGGGTATATCGTTGCCAGCCACATAGAAGCGCACGCGCAGATCGCCATCGGTTAAATCTTTATGAAAATTCTCTAAAAACCATTCAATTCCTTCGCGGTTAGGCAGCCAGTCCAGCGAACCCAAAAAGAACAGGCTGGGGAATTCGGTCTTGCTAAAATCGGGTTTATAATGATCCAGGTAAATCCCCACCGGCATTATTTCGATGGGTATTTTGGTGCCGTATTCAAGCAATGTACTTTTATCCTGTTGGGTAAATACAGCAATGCCGTCAAAATTATTCAGTTGTTTTAGTTCGTAATCTTTTATCCGCTTGGCGTGCATCTTTAAATAAGATTTTTTAAACGGATCGGATTTTTGTTCGGACAAACGTTGCCATATCTGGTTTTCGATATTATGCGCCCGGTAAATAAGCCGCGCACTGGAATGTTTGCGCACAGCACCCAGGTACAGGGACACCATTAACCCCTCGAACTGAATGATGTCATAGTTGGTCGTCCTTACTTCCTGAATAAGCAGCCGTTCAAACTCGGCGCTGTAATAGCGGTTGATATTGAATGATGTTTTACTGAATAAATTAAGCGCTACATCAAAAACGGAAACGCCAATATCGATATTAAAAGCCCGGTAATTTATTTTGGAGATCAGGTCGTTATCATCATCAGAATGCTCGTGGTGGTGATATCTTTTTGCATTAAGCGCCACCAGCGAAACTTCGTGCCCCAGGTTCACCAGTCCCCTTACGGTATTGCATACCACAATAGGATAACCGCCATTTTGCGGAAATGGAACGCGATGGGTGAGAATAAGAATTTTCAATGTTTACTGGTTTTCAACAAAAATAATAATTTGAGGGAAAGAGGCAAGAGGCAAGAGCCAAGAATCAAGAGACGAGATTGAAAAAAACACCCGAACTGATAGGAATATGACGTTTGGCTTACCGGATTAAAAGACAGGAAACAAGAGCCGGGAGCCAAGACAGGGAAATTCACCTTGTCAGCAATGACATAGCGAAAATGCCCGGCTCAAATCTTGGCTCCTTGCTTCTTGGCTCTTGGTTCTTGCTTCTTGGCTCTTTCTTTCTTAAACTTGCGTACAAATACCAATAGAAAACTATGTCAGCACCAATTGTAACCGGCTTAATGTCGTACGGGATGTCGGGAAGGATATTTCATGCCCCGTTTTTAACCACCAATCCCGGGTTTAAGTTTAAAGCCGTGGTGGAACGGCACGAGAAAAAAACGCAGGCCCGTTATCCGGACGTATTGAGTTATGATACTGTTGATGAACTGTTAAACGATGAGGAAATTGAACTGATCATCGTTAATACACCCAGTTATACCCATTTTGATTATGCTATGCTGGCCCTGAAGGCAGGTAAACATGTGCTGCTCGAAAAGCCCGCCACAGCCACCAGCGCGCAGGTGAAAATATTGTTTGATTTGGCGCGGCAATTAAATCTGCACCTGCTGCTTTATCAAAACCGCCGTTGGGACAGCGGCTTTCTTTCTGTAAAAGAAGTAATTGAAAGCGGCAAACTGGGCGAATTAATAGAAATCCATTTCCGGTTTGATAGGTATAAGATGGCGCTCAGTCCTAAAGTGGCCAAAGAAACCAAATCGACCCCCGCAAGTGGCTTATTATATGATTTGGGGCCGCACCTGATAGATAATATCATTTGTTTATTCGGCAGACCATTGAGATTTAGAAAAACAACCGCCATTCACCGTCCCGGATCGGAAGTGGTTGATTATTTTAATTATCACCTGGAATATCCCAATCAGCTGAATATTTATTTGACATCGGGACTGCTGATTGCCGAAGCCGGTCCGGGCTTTGTGGTACACGGCGCTTTGGGTAGTTTTATTAAAGATAAATGCGATGTGCAGGAAGCTCAGCTTGATGGCGGCATGTTGCCAACTGATCCTGCTTATGGTATTGAACCCGAAGGCAGCGATGGTAAATTGGTGACCATGAGCATAGATAACCAAAAAACAGTGGAATGGGTAAAAGCCCCGAAAGGCGATTATAACGGTTTATTTACGGCCGTTTATCATACAATTCGCAATAATACGTTATACCCCATAACAGAAGAACATATTTTTTGGCAACTGGAATTGATGGAAGCCTAAAAACTGTTTAAATTTAACTCGCTAAATGTTTTATTAAGAGTGAATAAACACGAATGATCACAAATTGATCGAATTTCACGAATTTTTAAAACGTATCATTTAATTCGTGAAATTCGAGTAATAAGTGAAAATTAGTATTCTTTCACCATTCGCGAATAAATATTTTATCATTTTTAACCAGCATCTTAAAAAAATCGTATATATGCCTCAAAAAATGCCCTCAAAACTCATGAAAAAACTCCTATTTTTTATCGGCTTTATTATTGTTGCAGGTTGTGCCAACGCACAAATGCCTTATACCCCCCCGTTAACAATACCGCCATACCATATTTTAACAACCGATAGTGTATATGTTACCCCGGCAAACCTGAAAAAAAACAAGCCGGTAATGATTATTTACTTCGCTCCGGATTGCAGCCATTGTCAGCATTTAATGTACGAAATGAAGCCTAAAATGAAGGATTTTAGCAACGTACAGGTGATAATGGTAACTTTTGTTAAAGAAATGAAAGCCATCAGAACTTTCTACCGCGATTTTGACCTGGTCAAATATCCCAACTTTACCGTAGGGACGGAAGGCTATACTTATGTAGTGCAAAAATATTACCAGGTGGCTACCACACCTTATATTGCCCTGTACGATAAAAGCGGCAAAATGGTAAAAAACTACACCAAACCGCCAAAAATTGAGGAACTGGCTGAGGAAGCTAAGAAGCTGTAATTTGAGTCCGGAAAGTCGGAAAAGTCCAGAAGTCCGAAAGTTGGAAAAAGGCAGGAGATTTACCTATTTCATAGTCAAATCTTCCGGACTTTCGGACTTTTCCGACTTTGGGACTATTTCCGTAATAGAAAAATTACCACTAAAGCGGCCCTCCTTATCAACAAAGTTACATTGGTTTATAGCTGTATAAAATCAAAAATTTAGATTTTTGCGGCATGAATAATACCCTGATTAAAACGTTACTATTATCGTTTATATATTTCTCTTTTTTTACTGTTAATGCACAGCAGGCGCCTGCAGGCGGAGCTGTTTCGGGTAAGCTAATTGATGGCAATACTAACCAGCCGTTAGAACTGGCTACCGTATCGCTGGTTCGGAAATCGGATAATCACCCGGTAATGAGCATGCAAACCGATCTGAACGGCAATTTTTCACTTAAAGGCGTTGCCAACGGTGTTTACGCTTTACACGCTACCTATATCAGTTACCTTCCCTTTATTAAGGACAGTATTGCAGTAAGCGGGACTAACCAAACCGTTAACCTGGGTACACTTAAAATGCGCCTGGGTAAGGGCTTGCTAAAAGAGGTAACCATTACTGCTCAAAAAGCCCAGATGCAGTTAGGTATCGATAAAAAATCATTTAATGTCGATCAAAGCCTGGTGAGCCAGGGCGGTTCGGCTACCGACTTGTTAAGCAACGTGCCGTCTGTACAGGTTGATGTGGATGGTAATGTAAGCCTGCGCGGTTCAACCAGCGTACGTGTATTAATAAATGGCAAAGCATCGGCCCTAACCGGCGGTAACCTGGCTGATATATTACAGTCTATCCCTTCGAGCGCGATTGAAACTATCGAGGTGATTACCAATCCATCGTCAAAATACGATGCCGAAGGTCAATCGGGTATTATTAATATCGTATTAAAAAAGAATGTACAAAAAGGCTTTACGGGCTCTGCATCAGCCTCGGTTGGTACGCAGCATACCTATAATGCAAACGTAGGGTTAGCCTATCAAAATGCCTCGGTAAACATCTATTCGAACTATAGCTACCGCAAAGGCGAAAGGGTAGGGAATGGCTCGGTTGATAAAACCACCACCCTGAATGATGGCACCGTACAAACCCAGGATCAGCAGGCGAATCAAAACTTTACCTTTACCGGGCAGAACATTCGTACCGGTATTGATATTAACCTGAATAAGAAAACTACGCTAAGTTTCTCCAACAACATCAACATCCGCGACCGTGACCGTAACCAGTATGGCAATACGCTTATTGCCAGCGGCGACTCACTGTTACAACGCATCGATCAGAACAACCTATCCAACGGCAGCGGCACAAACGTTGATTTTAGCGCCGATTTTGACCATAAGTTCAAGAAAAAAGGTGAAGAGCTGACAGCGAACGTGGGCTACTCACTTGATAACAACAATAATTTTGATAACCTGAATAGTGCTTATAATTATTATACCATCCCCGCGTATTTTAATTCGGTGCAGCATAATACCACTATTGGCCATCAGCATAACTGGAATATCCAGGCCGATTATACCAGGCCACTAACCAATGGAAAATGGGAAGCCGGTTTAAGGAGTACCATCAACAACAGTAATAACAATTACGGGGCTGATACACTGAACACTACTACCGGTAATTATGACTATAACCCTTATTTATCGAACGATTTTATTTATAAGGAAAACATAAACGCCATATACACCAATTATCAGCACGATTTTGGCAAGTTTGGCATACAGGCCGGTTTGCGGGTTGAAGATGCACATGTACGTACCCAACTGATTGACAGTGTTACCGAAAATCATAAACAAGATTATTTCCGCATTTATCCAAGCTTGTTTTTAACCGAAAAATTGTCGGAAAATCAAACCTTGCAATTAAGCTACAGCAGGCGTGTAAGCCGTCCGCGCGACAGGCAGTTATCACCCTTTATTGATGAGAGTAACCGCCTTAACTATCAGCAAGGTAACCCTAATTTATCGCCGGAAGATACGCATGCGTTTGAGTTGAGCTATATTAACTACTGGAAAACGGTAACGCTTACCTCATCATTGTATTACCGGTTAACGCTGGATAATATTCAGCAAATTACTACGCCGTTAACACCGGGTAACCTGGATACCACACTTACCCAGTTTCAAAACATCAAAAGTGCATCAAACGCCGGTTACGAGCTGATTGCCAAAGTGAGCCCATCGGCCGCGCTTGATTTTACTGCCAACGTGAACGTTTATTACCGCCATATCGACGGTGATGCAGCATTGGGATTAACCACCACATCGGGCTACGCCTGGAACGGAAACATCACCGCCAATGTTAAACCCCTCAAAAAATTAGGCTTCCAGCTAAGGGCCGATTACCAGGGACCGCAGGTAATACCACAGGGCCGCATGCACGCCATGTATGGTATGGATGGTGGTGTTAGGTATGATATCACCAAAAAACTGAACATCAGTGCCAATGTGCGCGATATATTTAATACCCGCAAATTTGTTTCGGATATTAACTACAACACGCCCTACTTCACCTCTGCTCAAATTTCGGACCGCCGCTTTAATACCCGTACGGGGATAGTGACCCTATCATACCGTTTCGGCAACAATGGCATTCCGCAGAAACGCAAACAGGACAAAACCAAAGAGCAACAACCGCAAGACCAGGAAATGCCTGATGAGATGGGCGGTGGGCAGCAAAACGGACAGCCGGGTGGTGGCGGGCAGCCAGGGCAGGGCGCCAAAGGGGCAGGCACTAAGGGGTAATTTTTTAAACTAATGTTTTATAATTTAAGGATAGCCGGGATTTTTTCCTGGCTATTTTTGTTGGTAAACCTGTCAATTCAAAATAGGAGTTTAATGCATTTGGTTGGGGCGGCCGTTGTGTCATTAAGTTAACGTGAGTTCGATATAACGGTAGGTACTAACAGCCTCTATCACGCCTCACCTAAACGGCGAAGCCCTCACTCATCCTTTCCAAAGGAGATGACTTTAACAGCCTCACTCTCCTTCGGAGAGCGATTTGATAGGAGCGTATCCTGCTTTTTAGCCCCTCTTCTTTGGAGAGGGGTTGGGGTGAGGTGTATGCTTCCTTATATCGAACTCATGTTAAGTTAAGGATTTCGTCCCCCTATTTGCGCAGCAGAGGGGGGCGATCCGCCTAAAGGCGGAGAAGATTGGGGCGAGTCAACTGTGCAGCATGCGTTGGCGCCGCCGCCGAACAGTAATCGATACCAATTGATGCAAAAAGTGTAAACTCACTTTTTGCTAAAAATACTCACAATAAACTTATTTACAGGTATTTAAATATGGGTTTATATTAAAATGTGTAAACCCACTTTTTGGATTAATATAAGATTATGTGTCAATTTATGGCTGATACGACACTACTGCACTTCGTGAAATCTTTGTGACTTTTTTGGCAAAATCAAATAATGAAATTTAATCTCCTATATTTATCGCTATCAAATACAAAACTGATTTCCCAAAATAAGAACTATATGAATTTAAAAAATTGGCTATTAGCAGCCATGCCTGCATTATTGCTGGCAGCCTGCACACACAAACCTACCGGTTCGGATGCGCCACAGCGTACCGTATTTTTAGATAAATCGGCTATGGATACCACCGTTAGTCCGGGCGATAACTTCTTTTTGTATGCTGCCGGTAACTGGATTAAAAAAACGCAAATACCTCCTTCCGAAACCCGCTGGGGATCGTTCAACGAACTGATCGACAACAACAAAAAGCAGCTGCACGCCATCTTAGATGAACTTTCGGCCGAGAGCAGCTATGCTGATAGCATAGAGCAAAAGGTAGGTGACCTTTACAAGAGCGGCATGGATACCGTTGGCATCGAAAAATTGGGCTACACCCCGGTTAAACCACAATTGGAAAAAATCGCCGCAGTAAAAGACTATAAAGAATTAGTTCAATTAGCGGCCGATGGTAATAAAACCGGCGACGGCTTCCTGTTTGGGTTTTATGTGGCGCCGGATGACAAGATCAGCACCATTAATGCCGCTCACTTTTCGCAGGCAGAATTGGGATTACCCAACCGCGATTATTATTTTAATACCGACGATGCTTCCAAAAAAATACGCGATGCTTATGTAAAATACATCGCCAAAATTTTCACTTTAACTGGTGTTGATGCGGCTACAGCGGATAAAAAAGCGGCTTCCATCTTAAAGCTGGAAACTGATATCGCCAAATCGCACCTTACGCCGGTTGAGTTGCGCGATCCCCAGAAAAATTACAACAAATTTGCGGTAGCCGATTTTCAGAAGCAAGTGCCCGATATTGATCTTGCCGATGCCTTTAAGCGGATGGAAATTAAAACAGATTCGATACTGGTTGGTCAGCCGGCTTATTATAAGGCGCTCGACATCTTACTAAAAACAACTCCTGTTGATGTTTGGAAAGACAAGGAAACCTTTGGGGCTTTGAGTAATGCAGCACCATCGTTAAGCAAAAGTTTCAGGGATGCAAATTTTGAGTTTTTTAATAAAACACTGAATGGCCAAAAACAACAAAAAGAACGCTGGAAAACCATGGCCGAGACCATTGACGGCAGCATTGGCGAACTGTTAGGGCAGTTATACGTTAAAAAATATTTTACCCCCGAAGCCAAAAAACGTATGCTGGAACTGGTGAATAACCTGCAAGGCGTTTACCGCGAGCGTATAAAAAACCTGGATTGGATGAGCCCCGAAACTAAAAAAAGGGCCATTGAAAAACTGGACGCTTTCACCAAAAAGATAGGTTACCCCGATAAATGGAAAAAGTACGACGATGTTACCATCAACAAAGATACCTATTACGCCAATCTGGAATCAATTGCTGTGCATGATTATAAGGAAATGATAAAAAGGGTAGGCAAACCGGTGGATAAAACCGAATGGGGAATGACGCCGCCTACCGTTAACGCTTATTATAATCCGCCTTTTAACGAGGTGGTTTTCCCTGCGGGTATATTGCAATTTCCATTTTTTGATGCGAATGCCGATGACGCCGTTAACTATGGAGCAATAGGCATGGCCATAGGTCACGAAATGACCCACGGCTTTGACGACCAGGGTCGCCAATACGACAAAGACGGCAACTTGAAAGACTGGTGGACACCCGCCGATGCTGCTAAATTTAAAACTAAGGTCAAAGTGATGATAGATCAGTATGATGCTTTCTCGCCGCTGCCTGGCTTGCACGTAAACGGCAGCCTTACCCAGGGCGAGAACCTGGCCGATATTGGCGGATTGGCTATTGCCTACCAGGCATTTAAAAATACCCCCCAGGGCAAAAGTGAAGAAAAGATTGACGGTTTAACCCCCGATCAGCGCTTTTTCCTTTCGGTAGCGCAAATATGGCGCAGCAAAATAACCGATGAAGCTTTGCGCTATCGTATTGCTAACGATCCGCATTCGCCCGGCATGTACCGAGTAAATGGCCCGGTATCAAACATGCCTGCTTTTTATAAAGCGTTTAACATTAAACCCGGCGATAAAATGTATCGGCCGGATAGTTTGAGAGTGAAGGTTTGGTAAGGAGCCTTTAGGGAATGAAAAATAAAAATGCCACCCGCACGGGTGGCATTTTTATTTAGGGAGGAGAAGCCCTAATGCCTGAGCAATTTTTTACTTAACAGGTACAAATACTCAAATAAAACAAATAAATTTGACTGGTAAGTTTAAAAGATGATAACCATTTACACAAATTTAAAATCGGTAATCGGACGAATCATTGTGATTATATGCTTCGGTTTTGTGCTTTATTTAATGGTTTTTAAACTTATCCCCGACAAAAATAATCACGATGCTTTGTGGCTGCTAAGCGGGATAAGTTTGTTGATCGCATTTCTAATTGTAAATACCATCATTTCATTTTTGGGAATAATTAAAGTGGAAGCAGACCCCGCATCCGGTAAAATTAATTTCACAAGGCTTTTTAAAAAAGAAGAAATCGCAGCCGCCGAAATTGCAGGTTACTACGTTTCTGTATCTAAAAGCAGGGGAGGCACATCCTACGGAAGAATAATTGAAACTACCGACAGAAAAATCAGGGAACTTAACCCAGGAAATTTAAAAGATATCGACGATATTGAAGAATTTTTTAAGTCGCGATCTATTAAATGCCTGGGAGAAAGGAATTCATTTTACCCGCTTAGTAAGGGGTTATAGTTTAATTAGTTACAAAGGGCTTATGCCCGAGGCTATGACTACCTCAAATGCCATTATTAAGCTCTGCCTCTATTTCGTCAATAGCTTCCCTGGCATCCTGTAACTTTATTTTACCGGCTTCCCAATCTTTTATTTCAGAAAATGTTTTTTTTAGCTTTTTATATAATTTATCTTCCTGCTCATTTATAACCGGGCTTTCATTTACTTTATAGTCTATACCAAACCGGGTCAGGATTTCCTTAATTACAGGTAAATCTTTGCCGTTATTAATATTTACGGTTAAAGTAGTCATAATACAAACTTACATAAATTATAAATGAGTTCGGATTTGTTAACTTTTAACCCTTCTTCGTGGTTGTGGGGACACAACCAACAGCTTGTTAATATGCACGGTAAAATTCGGTGCTGTGTCCCCACAGCACCGAATTACACCGTCAACTTCTTATATTTAATTCTTTTCGGCGCAATATCACCAAGGCGTTTTTTGCGGTTCTCTTCATAATCTGAATAATTTCCTTCAAAAAAGTAAACCTGACTGTTGCCTTCAAAGGCTAATATGTGCGTACAAATACGGTCTAAGAACCACCGGTCGTGACTGATCACTACGGCGCAGCCGCCAAAGTTTTCCAGTGCTTCTTCCAGGGCGCGCAGGGTATTTACGTCAATATCGTTGGTAGGCTCATCCAGCAGCAAAACGTTCGATCCTTTTTTTAGCGTTATCGACAAATGCACCCGGTTACGTTCTCCACCCGATATTACCGCTACCTTTTTTTGCTGATCGGCACCGTTAAAGTTAAAGCGAGATACATAAGCGCGGGAGTTGATGGGTTTATTGCCTACCAAAATGGTTTCTTGTCCATCGGTTATGTTTTCCCATACGGATTTGTTAGGGTCCAGATCATCATGCAATTGATCCACATAGCCTAATTTCACCGTTTCGCCTACGCGGAAAGTACCTGCATCTGCTTGATCCTGCCCGGTAATCAGGCGGAACAGCGTGGTTTTACCGGCTCCATTAGGCCCAATAATACCCACAATGCCGGCAGGAGGTAAGGAAAAATTCAAATTATCAAACAGTAACTTATCGCCATAGGATTTACTTACCCCGTTGGCCTCAATTACTACATTACCCAGCCGCGGACCGGGTGGAATAAACAGCTCCAGTTTTTCTTCCCTGTCCAGTGTTTCCTCCGATGCTAATTTTTCATAGTTGGATAAACGCGCTTTCGATTTGGCATGACGGCCCTTTGGCCCCATGCGCACCCATTCCAGCTCGCGCTCCAAAGTTTTCTGACGTTTAGTTTCGGTCTTTTCTTCTTGCGCCAGGCGTTTTGATTTCTGATCAAGCCATGAGGAGTAATTACCTTTCCACGGGATTCCTTCGCCGCGATCCAGTTCCAGTATCCATCCGGCAACGTTATCCAAAAAGTAGCGGTCGTGTGTAACGGCAATTACGGTGCCTTTGTATTGTTTTAAAAATTGTTCCAGCCAATCAATTGATTCGGCGTCTAAGTGGTTGGTAGGCTCATCCAACAGCAATACATCCGGTTCTTTCAATAGTAAACGACATAAAGCCACCCGCCTGCGTTCACCACCCGATAGTACGGCAATTTTGGTATCCGGGTCGGGGCAACGCAAGGCGTCCATCGCGCGTTCCAGCTTTACATCCAGTTCCCAGGCATTTACGGCGTCAATTTTATCCTGCAACTCGCCCTGGCGTGCCATCAGCTTGTCCATTTTGTCCATGTCCTCATAATATTCGGGCAGGCCAAATTTTTCGTTTATTTCTTCGTACTCCTTTAATAGCGCCGTAGTTTCAGAAACACCTTCTTCCACTACCTCTTTTACAGTTTTATTTGGATCAAGCTCCGGCTCCTGGCTCAGGTAGCCAACTGTATATCCCGGCGAAAAAACAACCTCGCCGATATTGGTTTTATCAATTCCGGCAATAATCTTCAGCAACGATGATTTTCCGGAGCCGTTAAGCCCGATAACGCCGATTTTGGCGCCATAAAAAAATGATAAGTAAATGTTTTTTAAAACTGTTTTCTGCGGAGGGTAAACTTTGCTGACCCCAGCCATCGAGAAAATTATTTTTTCGTCTGCCATAAGTATTTTATTGGGACGCTAAATTAGTTATTTTGTTGATTAAGTTGATTGGGGAGTTGTTGATTAAGTTTTTTTGGTTCATTAGTTTATTGGCTCATGAGTTTGTTGGTGGTTGGCCGGTGAATTCGCGCAATCACAATCACAACTAAAACATAGACAATGAAACACGGCAGCCCTGTTTCAAGCCCGAAACTACCGCCGGTAAGCAGGCGGCTTTTTGTGGTTAATTTAAATGCCGCAATGGCCAGGTTAGCATCGGTTTGCGATACAGCTATGGTTGTTATTTTGCCGATGAAAAAAATATCCCATACGGTATGCACTATGGCCGCATACCAAACCGACCGGGTATACCAGTAAATGCAGGCAAACATCGTTCCCGCAATAATACCGCCACCTACAACCGTCAATATATCGATGGCGCCAAAAGAGCTAAGCATGGCAATATGTACTATCCCAAATATAAGCGAGGTAACAAAAATAGTCCAAAGGGTTGAACCCCGACTGCTGATAATCATCAGCAAATGTCCCCTGAACAGCACCTCCTCGGTAAAGCCGGCTGCTATTGAAATTGCCAGCCATTTCACCAAAATGCCCCATCCATCGGCTGCACTAAATGAAGCACTATGCCCAAATGGAACCGCAAAGCCGAACAAATAGTAAAACAGCCAAACGACTGCTGGTAAGATAATGCTGATCGCCGTCCATTTCAGCACGTTTACTAAACTTAGTTTACCATAAATAACACCCGGGTTGTAGGTTTTGATAACCCGGCCGGCAAATACATGCAGCGCATAAATGGTTAAAGGCATCCGGAGGACTAACTCCCTCAGTACAATTTTGGGTACGGTGGAGGGGATCCAAAAAGTGAGTAAATCGCAGATAACCGCTATTAGCACAAATATTAAAATGCAGGCAATTGTAAATAATACGATTTTAAGTAATGATAACCGGCTTTCGGTTGTGTTTAAATTGTTTGTCATTTTTGAATAATTAAAAATTATGAATTGGTTAATTTAATTAGTAATGCATAGTACATAGTATAACTATGTATAAGGGTAAAAAAAAACTATTTCCCCTTCAGCAGGCGAAATAGCAGTGTGTTTAAGAAATATAAAACGGCCATTAAAGTGATGTCGGTAATAAAAAACCAATTACCCAATTGCTCCTTAACGCCGACCGGAATTTCGGCCATAAAGCCAAAGAAAAAGACGTGGCCACTGCCGGTAAAAAAGCCGGTATGCGCCGGGTATATCAATTTAAAAAGAATTAAAAACCCGAAGGAGATAATCAATAAATACACCAATGCGAACAGCACATATCCCACGCCATTGAATATATTAAGATATAGCGCCTGGAAAATATGTTTGGGGTTAAAAGACCGGGTGGCCTGTTTTACCTTTTTGTCGGCAACGGCAGGGGCCAATACCTCTTCGGGCATACCCAGGTTTTCAATGGTGTTTACCAGCACCTCAACTTCATTGGCTGGTGCAGCACCCTGCGTAGCCTCGTAAATATGGCTGTTTAGTTCCATTATCATTTCCAATTGGTCACTTTCGGGTAAAATGCTTACGCAGCGGCGTACCCTTTTAAAATAGTCGTCGTATATTTTTTGTGCCGTTGGGTTGTTAAAAGTTATTCTTTTCATTTTTGAAGTTTTTGAATGGCAGTTTCCAATGCCGACCATATTTTTTTCATCTCTGTTAAGGTAGCTTTGCCGTCCTTACTCAACGTATAGTACTTACGCGGTATGCCCGATTCCTGCTCAATCCATTTGGCATCAACAATACCCTCGGTTTTTAACCGGTTTAATAGTGGATACAAAGTGCCCTCGGCAACCTCCAGCGTGGTATGCGTTTTTATTTCCTGTACCAGTTCGTAGCCGTAGTATTCCTTCTCATCCAGAATAATGAGGATGATATAGGATAAGGTTCCCTTTTTTACCTGCGAGAACCAATTCTGCACAAATTCGCTGTTCATGGCGCAAATATAATACATAGTAATACAATGTACAAAGTATTGCTATGTTTTTTTATTTTGGGGATTACACCGATTGTAAGATGATTACAGTGATTTTATTTTGGAGGATTACACCGATTGTAAAATGATTACAGTGATTTCTTTTTGGATAGTAGCGATTATTTTATGATTTGATTGGTTTTTAACTGTGCATTCCAAAAAATCAGTATCGCCAATAATCCGTATCTTTGCCCGCGCAAACGGTGTTTTCACAAAATTAATCACTGTAATCAAAAATTAATCACTGTAATCCCCACAAATGATAACGGAAACGGAAAACCCCGCCTACAAAGGCTACAACAACTACGGAGCATGGCTGAAAGAAAAATACAAAGGGCAGCGCGTGTTTAAAGTTATTGTTGATGGTGGTTTTACCTGCCCCAACCGCGATGGCTCCAAAGGTTATGGCGGCTGTACTTATTGTAATGTTGATTCGTTTACACCATCGGTTTCGCGCAACGCCCCTACCGTACGCGAGCAGGTCATCCAGGGTGTAGAGCGCGCCCGCAAAGGCAACAAGGCCGATAAGTTTATCATTTATTTTCAACCGAACACCAACACCTACGCCCCGGCGCATTATTTAAAGATGTTGTATGATGAGGCGCTAAGCTATCATACCGAAGATATAGTAGGCCTATCGGTTGGCACCCGCCCCGATTGTATTGATGCCGAAAAAATTGCCCTGCTGGAAAGCTATACCGACCGCTTTGACGTGGATTTGGAGATGGGTATGGAATCCATCTATAACGATACCCTGGCACAGATTAACCGCGGCTGTAATCATGATGATTTGATAAAAGCCTTAGGTTTACTTGAGCACAGCAAGCTGGATGTTTGTGTACACACCATTTTCGGCTTTCCGTGGGAGACGCACGAAATGATGTTAAAATATGCGGACGAGATTAACCGTTTCCCGCAGATAAAATTTGTAAAATTCCACCACCTGCATATTGTTGAAGGTTCGGTAATGGGCGTGAAATATAAACGCCAGCCATTTAAAGTTTTCGAACTGGACGAATACGCCAACTTCCTTTGCGAGTTGCTGCCCCTGGTGCGCCCCGACGTAGTGATCCAGCGCCTCTTCGGCCTTAGCGACCGCGAGTTGCTCATAGCTCCTAATTGGGGACTAAAAAAATCGGAAATACAGTATTATATCGATCAAAAGATTTTGCAGCGGGGTGTTGTGCAGGGGAGTCATTGGTCAATGAGTCATTGTGGCATTCGTGCTAAATAAAGTTTTAATGCATAAAACTAATTTTGTAAATTTTTTTTATGAGTTTGCAATACTTATCTGACCAACAAGGGCAAATTATTGCCGTACAAGTTCCCATACAAGAGCGGGAATTGCTTGTAAGCAAATATCCGGATATCGATAGTGGAACTAAGATGTTACCCGATTGGCAAAAGGAACTGATTGACAACCGGCTGGCAGCTATTGAAAAAAATCCTGAACGTATTTTGCCTATAGATGGCCTTATGGCTGAACTTGACCGGCTTATAGACTAAACGTTTATGGGGTGGCAATTATCTTAGTACGATGAAGTAGCACTTGATGTTCGTGAAGCAAAAGACTGGTATTACAGACAACAAAAAGGTCTCGAAAAACGATTTGCTACCGATGTTAAAAACTGCATTAAACGTCTGCAAAAAAATCCTCTTCATTATGAAGTAAGATATAAAAAAGTCCGCATAGCGTATTGTGTAACCTTTCCATACGCTGTGCATTTTTATCTTGACGAAACTGCCAGTCATTTAGTGATTATTGCCGTAGTGCATCAACAACGGCATCCTGAATTTGCCAAAAAGAGGTAATAGTTGCACATTGCGAAGTGCGGCGAGTGCTTATTGGTCATCGGTTCTTGGTACGTTGAATTAACGATCTTATTTTTAATTATACCGAATTCGGTGTAATTAAAAATAACAGAAAAAGTAATCCATATTATAAGTTTCCAAAGCGGCTTTTCTGGCCCGGAGCGCCTACCCCTTGTAGCTAAAAGAATCCGCCTTTCTATCGCCGCAGAGCGGCTACTCTTTAACCGTTAGGCCAGATTCATGCAATAAGCGGGATAACTTCCTTGCCGATGAGCTCAATGGAGTGCATCAATTGGCTATGCGTTAACCCCGCATTATCCATTTGAAAAGTAAACCGGTCCACACCGCCTAAAGCTTCGCTGTGGCGCAGTAATTTTTCAGCAACCTGTTGTGGTCCGCCAACTACCAGCACCCCTTTTTCGGCTATCAGGTTGTCGAATTGCGGGCGAGTTACGGGTGGCCAGCCGCGCTCGCGTCCAAGCTTTGTCCAAAGTTCTGCATATCCGGGGTAATAATCTGCAATGGCCTGTTCTGTACTTTCAGCTACATAACCGGGCGAATGTAAACCAACCTTCAATTGATCGGGTGTAAAACCGGCCCTGCGGCCTGCCTCGCGGTAAAGGTCAATCAACGGTTTGAAGCGGTGAGTTTCGCCGCCTATAACGGCCACCATCAGTGGCAGCCCTAAGGTGCCGGCCCGCGCAAAAGACTCGGGGGTGCCGCCAACGCCCAGCCATATTGGTAATTTTTGCTGCAATGCCCTCGGGTAAACCGGCTGATTATCCAGCGCCGCCCTAAACCTGCCCGACCAGGTAACAAACTCACTATCGCGGATCTTTAATAAAAGATCCAGCTTTTCCCTGAAGAGCGCATCATAATCATTCAAACTGAAACCAAACAACGGGTAAGCCTCTACCGACGAGCCCCGGCCCACTACCATCTCGGCACGGCCTTTAGAAATCAAATCGAGTGTGGCGAAGCTTTGATAAATCCGCACCGGATCGGCAGCGCTCAATACCGTAACTGCACTGGTTAGGCGGATGCGACTGGTGCGCGCGGCCGCTGCGGCAAGGATCACCGCAGTGGCCGAATCCAGGAATTCTTTTTTGTGATGCTCGCCAATGCCAAAAACGTCAAGCCCGGCTTCATCGGCCAGGGCAATTCTGTCCAGCAACTGCTCCATCGCGTCAACACTGCTCAGCGATTTGCTTCCATACATGGCCGAAGCGAAGCTATCGATACCAATTTCCATTTGATTAAATTTAAATGTTGTAACACCTAATTCAAAGGTCGGACTTTTTTATTGAATGGAAAAACATTGTAGTGTAAATACATCGCTGAGCTTTGATGGTTTTTTGCCTTCCTCAAACTAAAGCTTTCAATGGTTGGCCTAATTTCGTGGATTACCGATCAACGCAACGTGCTTGTAGCTTCTTTCGGCCTTTACTGACTTTCCGGACTTTCGGACTCCCACCGATTCCCACACCATGTGAATAACTCTCCCGCCCCTTTTTTCGTAAAACTCCTATATTCGAAAAAATTAATTATTAGTTATAAATATTTTGTCTCAACGAGCTCAGGAAAACTATGTCCCGGCATTAACCGGGGTGCGCGCTATGGCTGCCTACCTGGTATTTATATCCCACTTTGCGGACGGTTTTGATGAAAATTTTCCACACATCGTGCAGCGCTTCCTCGGCGAGTTCCATATCGGCGTAAGTATTTTCTTTGTTTTATCAGGTTTTTTAATCACCTACCGTTACTACAATAGCTTTCACTTAACAACCGACTGGTTTAAGCAATATCTTAAAAACAGGGTGGCCCGAATTTACCCCATGTATTTCCTGCTCACGGTGGCGGCTTTCGTTTATTATTTTATTACTAAGGACATCGCCATAACCAAAGGCACCGGCAACCCAATCGCCTTAATGTTCCTTAACATCACCTTTGTGCGTGGTTTTTTTTACCAGTTTTGGGATACAGGTATAGCCCAGGGATGGTCGTTAACGGTAGAAGAATGTTTTTACTTTTCGGCACCCATTATCTTCTTTATCGCCAAAAAGTACAATAAGTTTTATATCCAGCCGGTCATCATTACTGCAACCGGTATTTTGCTGGTGTTGATATTCAGGAACGTAGATTGGCACGGCTTCTTCGGCAATTTTACGTTTATGTTTCTGTTTACCTTTTTTGGGCGCTGCTTTGAATTTTTTGTAGGAATACAGCTGGCCCGTTACATATTAAAAAACGGCTTTAGCCGGACAAGAAAAGTTAATTTTACTTATTCGGGCTTTGTATTGATATTTGTTTGTGTATTTATAATGGCGTTGCAGCCTATTACCAAACCCTGGAATGCCGGGTTAGAGAGCCCTATAGGTATCGTTACCAACAATTATTTGCTTTGTATTGCCGTTGCCCTCTTTTTCTACGGGCTGCTTACCGAAACCACCAAATTTAAAACCCTGCTGGCAACGCCATTTGTTGAGTTACTGGGCAAAAGCTCGTATATCTTTTACCTGATACACCTGGGATGGATGTATACTTTATTACATAACGGCATCAATCACTTAAACGATAACATATTTACGCTTTACGATGGCTGGGGCAAGGACTGGGTTTCGCCATTTCAATACGATAGTTTAAACATTATTTATGTTTTTATCGTATTAAACGCCGTTTCGGTAGGTTTATTTAAACTGATTGAAGAACCGTTGAACCATTACATCCGCAAATCTAACTTTTTGATACCGTACAAACCCCGGCCAAAAGGGATTGAGGATTAGGTGGCAATTTGTTAACCTGATTAATTTTTAATGCAGAAAACGCGTCTATTTATCATTTTTTTAGCGCTTATTGTTTTAGCTACCCCGGTTAAAACATTCGCCGGCTTCCCCATTGGTAAATATCGCGATATTGTGGTACCCTCATTTAATTATTACCGCCAAACCGACCGCTTTGATGGCAATGACAAAGTAATAAAAGGGCCGCCGGGCACCAGCTTTACCTCGTACTCAAGCACTCTTTTTATTGGCTATGGCATAACGCGCCGGCTCGATTTAATTATGAATGTGCCCTTTTTATACCAGGTGAATAACCTTGGCCAAAACGGTAAAATTGTAGATCAGGGTCCGGGCGATTTTGTGGGCGGCTTGAGTTATAACCTGGTCAATTGGGGATATACTAAGTTTTTATCGGTGCAGGCATCGGCCATTGTGCCTTTATATTCCAAAATAAACGGGGAGAATACTGCTTTAGGGTTGGGCGATTATGGCACAGAAGTTAAATTAATGTTTTGTGGCAGCCTGCCCAAATTAATAGCCGATAAAGGGTACTTTAATACCGAACTGACTTACCGCAGGTACTTTGATACGCAGGGGCCAGACCAGGTGAGCTTTATGGCAACCGTTGGTTACCCTGTAACCAAACATAACCAGGTAAGCGTCGATTTAACTTTTTACAGGTCATACAGTTCAAATAAAGCGTTTGATCCTAATATTTTTACGGCAAGGGACTATGCTTTTTTTAAGCCGCAATTAAACGTTGGGCACCAATTTTCGCGCCGCGCATCCCTATTTATAGGCGGCTACTATGTACCGTTTGGGCTAAACACCGGCGTGGGGTACGGAGGGTCGGTTTTATTCGTTTTTAAATTATAAATATGAGAACAAAAAGCTACCTGGTATTTTTTACTATCGTATTCATAATGGCCTCAGCGCCAAAGGTATGGGCATTTCAACAGGAAGAAACAGCCGAAACCGGCAATGTAACCCTGAAACCCGTGCCGGATAATAAAGAAGGTATTTTTGCGCAACGCGAAAAAATAGGGTATGCGTTACGCCTGCATAACAATACCGGCGAAGTGCAAAAAGGTACCATAGCTTATAGCATTACCACAGACGATGGAAAAAAAGTGGAAGACGATTCTTCAAAATTCTCGCTAAAAAGCTATGGTTCAAAATCGCTTATATTAAAAATAAAACCCAAGCCGGTTGGATTTTATCATATCAATTTCAGGGTAAATTTGCCCGATTATGATGATACCGTAAGAAATGTTTTTGGCGTCGATCCGCAAAAAATAACCTCACAGCTACATAAACCGGCAGATTTTGATGCTTTTTGGACCCGTACGCGCGAGGATTTGGAAAAGGTGGTACCTCAATACCGGGTTTTGGAACGAAAGGATTTATCGACAGATGAAAAACGGGTTTATTCAGTTGAAATGCATTCGTATGGCGATATCGTGATCCGCGGATGGTTGGTTGTGCCAACCGATGGTAAGAGGTTCCCTGTACATTACCGGGTGCCCGGCTATGTGGTTGGTTTGAAACCCAATATGGATAATGACGATTTCATAACATTCGATCTCAACGTGCGCGGCAATGGCAACAGCACCGATGTAATGGAAATTGGCACCGACAATTATTGCCTGTTTAATATAGAAAACAAGGATAAATATATTTATCGCGGCGTATATATGGACTGCCTGCGGGGTGTTGATTTTTTAATGTCGCATGCCAGTTTGGGGATTGACATCAACAAAATTTTTGTGGAAGGCGGCAGCCAGGGTGGGGCATTGGCACTCATTACTGCGGCGCTTGATAAGCGGGTAAAGGTTTTAACGCTGCAGGTGCCGCTTTACGCAGATATACATAACGACTTGTTGGTTTCCTCATCGTATCAAACGCAGGTATTTCCGTTTAAAACATTCCGTAAATACCAGGAAAAACACCCGGCATTTACCTGGGATAAATTTTTTGCCACCTGGGATTATTACGATCCGCAAAATTTTGCGCCCATGGTGCAGTGCCCGGTGCTAATGGGTATTGGATTGCTGGATCAGTTTTGCCCGCCGCGGTGTAGCATGGCGCTATTTAATCATATTGGGAGTAAGAACAAGGAGTTTGTTTGCGTGCCTAACTCTACTCACGAAGTTAATTTTGATTATTTTATGTTTCAGAATGTTTGGCTGCGCGAAAAGTTCAGGATACCATAGTGTAATTAATGGAAGGAGATTATTGTAAATTTGGGAAATTTACGGGGCGCCGGAGTCGTGCGATTCCTCTCAACAGAGAGGCAAAAAAAATTTCGGCACGGAAATAGCCTTAATGCACAGGTAAAAATTTAATTGTCAGTTTATTCTGGATATAAAGGAGTTAATTATGATAAGAATTTCACATAAAATACTAATTGTAGTTTGCCTGTTATTTGTTATAACGGGTGTTCAGCAAGTTTTGGCACAGGCTGATACCGCAGTGACCACTGTATTAACCCCGCACAGCAGCGATGGTATTTTCAGTTCGACGGCCTCATACACCTTCGAGGTGAAAAATAATTATAAAACCCGGCAGGTGGGTAAGGTATCGTACGTAGTGCTATCAGAAGATGGCAAAAGAATGAAGCACGACTCCGTGTTAATCAATCTGCCTAAGAAAACCAGCGAGAGCTATAACTTTAACGTACCAGGGTTAAAAGCAGGTTTTTACAAAATAAACTTTATGGTGAATTTATCTGAATATGACGATACCACCCGCAGGGCATTCGGCATTAAACCAGATGATCTCCATTCGCAATTTGCCAAACCGGCCGATTTTGACTCATTCTGGCAAAACACTATGGCCGAATTGGCTAAGGTTAAGCCCGAGTATAAAATGACTGAAATGCCCGACTCTGCTAAAGATAACCGCAGGGTATTTTTAGTAGAAATGAAATCGCTTGATGGATTGCTGGTTAGAGGTTTCTTAACTATACCTATCACCAAAAACAAAAACAAAAAATTTGCCGTATTGCTGGGCTTGCCGGGCTATCAGGTAACATTAGGTCCCATGTTTGGCACCGATCCGGATATTGCCATATTTACCATCAACACCCGGGGACAAGGCTACAGCCGCGATGTTATTAATGTACGCAGAGACAGCTATATTGTGCTTGATTTGGAAAATAAAAACAAATATGTATTGCGGGGCGCCATTATGGATTGTGTACGCGCGGTTGATTTTATCTACTCGCGGCCCGAATTGAGGCATGATAACATCATAGCGGCCGGGGGCAGTTTGGGCGGATTTTTGGCCCTTGCAACTTCCAGCGTTGATAAACGTATAAGTTTCTGCTCGGCAGCTAACCCTATACTTTGCGATGTTCGCAATTTGGTGCACGAGGTCGACTGGCCATTTATTGACATACGCAAATATGTAAATACAAGGCCAGGACTAACCATGGATAAAGTATTAAACAATTTAGATTATTTCGATGGTAAAAATTTTGCAACCACCCTTAAATGCCCAACCCTGGTTGGCCTGGGTTTGGTTGACCCTATTGCACCGCCAAATAATGTTTATGTTATGTACAACGGCATCAAATCGCAAAAGCATATTATCCTATTCCGGGATCTTGGGCACGAGATAGGAAAGAAATTTAACGTATACGAAGGGCGCTGGATGCGCGATACCTTTGCATTGTTTTAAATAAATTATACAACATGAACCTGTTAAAAACATTTACCAAAATTTTATTCGTTACGCTGATATTTATTCTGACATCGCAAAATGTCACTTATGCCGATGGGGGCTTTCCTGTAAGGCCGGGCCGTTTGCTGATATCTCCCTCGGTTAGTTATTTCTTTGCCAACAGCCAATGGGATTCAACAGGTGTGCAAAAAAGGTTCCCTAATAATGGGAAATATACTTCAGTAGGAGTTACGTTATATTCGGAATATGGCATAAGCCGCCGTTTTGCTTTGGTTGCATCGGTGCCTTACGTGTTTAACAACTTCACCGAAAATATCGACCCAAAAAGCACCAAATCGCAGGGCCTTACTGATTTAGAAACAGGCATCAGGTATTACCTCGCCAACATCGATTTCATCTATTATATCTCGTTACAGGGAACTGCCATTACGCCCTTGTATCATGATAAGCCCGATTTGGGCTATGGTGAAGAAGGCGCCGAATTAAAGCTGGCCATATCGGGCTCGGGCCATTTGTTTGGTAAAAGCACCTATTTTAATGCAGCCGATGGCGTTCGCCAATATTTTGGCACCAATGGCCCTATACAAAACAGGTACAACGGCACCTTCGGTATATCGCTGGATGAAGATTTTAAAAACCAGGTATCAGCAACGTTAAGCGGCATTTACTCGCAAAGTAACGATAAAAGTTTTACGCCGGTTTTTGAATCGAACAAAGATTTTAACTTTTTACAAGCCTCATTAAGCTACGGTCATTCATTTACCGACGAAATTTCATTGTTCCTAACCGGCGGCAGGTTTATAACCGGACGCAATACCAGTGTGGGCAATATTGTATCGCTGGCGTTTGTTTACAGGTTGGATTATAGGTAGTTAGTGAGTAGTTGATTAAGTTGGATTGGGTTGATTAAGTTAACAGCCCCCAATCCAACCTAATCAACTCAATAAACTAACTCACCGAATATCTCCCTCACGGCTTTCTCTCTAAACTCAAATATTGTTTTTACCTGTTTGCCCACTACCAACGCATTAACCATTCGGCCAAGTATCCCAAATGGCAGGGCATAGTGCAAAATGTCGCTCATTAATACGCCGCCGTCAATGGCTTTAAAATGATGCTGGTGGTGCCAAAAGGCAAATGGACCCATGCGCTGTTCATCCACAAAGTATTCGCCTTCTTTTACGTGGGTTATTTCGGTCATCCAATTCATTTTTATGCCAAACAGAGGTGATACCTTGTAGGTGATGATCATTCCGGGGTACATTTTCTTGTCGCCATTATAATGGGATGTTTCTTCAAAATTCATATCCTTGGGCGTAATCTTTGCAAGGTTTGATGGTGATGAAAAAAAATCCCATGCTTCAGCCAGACTGATGGGGACGGTTTGTTGAGCGGTTAGTACGTAAGTTTTCACATTGCAAGTTACGGGATAATTGGGGATGCGGTTTTATTTTTAATCGGTGAAATTTTTATTGTTATTGAGGTCAACAGGTGGCTCTTTAACATTTCAGTTACACTTACAAGCGGCCCATAAAACTTAAGGATATAAAGTAAATTAGCCTTATTAAATATAGCCACGTCTATGAACTCCTCCGAATTTAACGAATCCAATCCCCGCCGCACTTTCCTTAAAAAAATGGCCGTTGCAACTGCTGCCATAGCATCAACCGATATCGTTACTTTTGCAGCGGGTGTTCCGGCATCGGATAAGATGACGCCACCAAAGGAAACCCCCTGGTATCGCCGCGTAACACGCTGGGGCCAAACTAATATCACCGAAAAAGATCCGCAGCAATATGATATTGCCTGGTGGCGCAAACAATGGAAGCGTACCGAAGTACAGGGCGTAATCATCAATGCAGGCGGTATTGTGGCTTATTATCCCAGTAAGGTAGCGCTGCACCGCCCTTCTCCATTTTTAAATGGGCGCGATTTGTTTGGCGAGCTTTGCCGCGCCGCGCATGAGGATGGCCTTGCGGTTTTTGCACGCATGGATTCGAACCGGGCGGGTGGAGAGTTTTACAATGCCCATCCCGATTGGTTTGCCGTTGATGCGGCCGGCAAGCCCTACAAAGCCGGCGATATGTACATAACCTGCGTAAACGGCCCTTATTATAACGAGCATATCCCGGCTATTCTGCGCGAAATTGTTGACCTGTACCATCCCGAAGGTTTTACCGATAATAGCTGGAGCGGCCTTGGCCGTAATTCGCCTTGCTATTGTGAAAACTGCAAAAAGGGTTTTCGGGCAGTAAGCGGCAAGGAAATTCCCATCACAGCCAACTGGGGCGACAAAACCTATCAGCAATGGATAAAATGGAACTATGACCGCCGCCTGGAGATTTGGGATTTAAACAACCGTACCACTAAAGCTGCGGGAGGGCCTGATTGTGTATGGTCGGGTATGAACAGTGGTTCCATCAGCGGGCAAAGCAGCAACTTCAGAGACTATAAAGGCATTTGCAGCCGGGCAGATATCCTGATGATTGACGACCAGGGCCGCAGCGATGCCAGTGGCTTTCAGCACAATGCAGATATTGGTAAATTTCTGCACGGGTTGCTGGGCTGGGATAAACTCATCCCCGAAAGTATGGCCATGTATCAGCAGGGTAGCGTGCAATTCCGTTTGGCAAGCAAACCCGCCGCCGAAGCGCGAATGTGGATGATAGCAGGCATTGCCGGTGGCATACAACCCTGGTGGCATCATGTTGGGGCTTATCATGAAGACCGCAGGGCATACCACACAGCTGCGCCAGTGATGCAATGGCATAAAGCCAACGAGAAATTCCTGGTGAACCGACAGCCGGTTGCTACCGTTGGCGTAGTATGGTCGCAACAAAATACAGATTTTTACGGGCGCGATAACGCGGGCGAACTGGTTGACCAGCCCTGGCGCGGTATAACACAAGCGCTCATCAGGGCAAGAATACCTTTCATCCCGGTACACGCAGATGATATTGACCGCGATGCCCCGCAGCTTTCGCTATTGATATTGCCCAGCCTCGGCGCCATGACAGATGCACAGGTTACGAGCGTGCGCAATTTTGTTGAGGCGGGCGGAGGCCTGATTGCTACCGGCGAAAGCAGCCTGTACGATGAATGGGGCAATGCAAGGTCTGATTATGCACTCGCCGATTTGTTTGGCGCGCATGTAACCGACCAGCACCGTCAAAACAAATCATTCAATACATCACATACTTATATGCGGCTTTCGCCGGAGCTACGCCGGGAGGTGGATGGCCCCGAAACTGGGAGCGAGCCAGCTATCACCACTACAAGGCATCACGTATTGCAGGGTTTCGAAGAAACAGATATCCTGCCATACGGCGGGCAGTTATATCCTTTGCGCACCGACGCAGGCGTTGAAATACCCCTAACCTTTATTCCTGAATTCCCGGTATACCCGCCGGAAACAGCATGGATGCGAGAGCCGAAAACAGATATTCCCGGTTTAGTTTTAAATACAAAACACAAAGGGCGCGTTGCCTTTGTACCTGCCGATATTGACGGACAATTTGGACAACACAATCTTCCCGACCATGGTGACTTATTGGGCAACCTTATCCGCTGGACGGTAAAGGAAAGCATCCCGTTAAAGATAAACGGCACGGGCCTTATTGATTGCCACCTGTACAAACAGCAGGGCACATTGATTATACACTTGGTTAACCTTACCAATGCAGCAACATGGCGGCAACCGATTCATGAACTGCTTGCTGTGGGGCCATTTAAAATTAGTGTAAAGTTTCCTGCTGATGTGCGTACAACAAGCATGAATTTACTGGTGTCTGAGCAGAAAATGCCTGTTGCTGTAAATGATGGCTGGGCAAGTTTTGAGGTTAAGGCTATACTTGATCATGAAGTGGTAGTACTGAGATAAAGAGCGGCCGTTTAGAAATTAACTGTTCCGATTTGTACAATTTTAAAATTCGTGCCTGCATTAATTTTGTGGTACATTTTAAAATTTATGAAACGGATAAACCTCTTTACAGCAATACAAGTGCTTGTCATACTATTTTTTAGTAACCATAGCGCTGCTCAACAATCAAAAGATACAGCACTGCAGGAAGCAAAAAAGGCTATCGCAGCAAGCAACCGAATTTATTTCCAGGCTTTTGTAAAAGGCGATTCATCTATATTTATAGACCGTTACGCAACAGATTGTTGGATTATGCCGCCAGATGCCCCAGCTATGCACGGACCTGACGCACCACTTAATTTTTTCAGGACGGCATACCATAAATTTGGCCTGCGTAATGGCAAATTTATCACAACAGACGTATTTGGAGATGGCCGTGAATATGTTACCGAAGTAGGTATCTGGCAATCGTTTAACGCCAATAACCGGATGTTTGATAATGGTAAATTCCTGGTATTGTGGAAGAAAACGCCAAAAGGATGGAAAATGTTCAGGGATTCATTCAGCAGCGACCGCAGTAAATAAAGATTGAAATAATTTTTGTAACTTCAATTATGGAATTTAAGCAGTTTCCGCCATCAGATATTTTAAAGCCTTACATCAGGCATTATTATATCTTTCAGTCAGATTCGGATGCTGAATTTGAGGATACTGTATTCCCAAGTGGCGATATGGAGGTGATTTTTAACCTCGGAGAAGGCACCTGGGAATCATCTGTCGAAGATAAATTTATCCAAACGCCGAAAATTGAATTGTGGGGACAGCTCACCAATCCGTTGCCTATAAAATCGAAAGGCAGGCATACTATGCTGGGCATTAAATTTTTTACCCATTCGGCGTCGTATTTTTTTAATGACGAAATGGGCGTATTTAACGATCGCATTTCCGACCTCTCGCTTATTATCGGTAGCCCGGTAAAAACGTTGCACTCGCAGCTATTGGAAACAAAAGACGAACTGAAAAGAATAGAATTGATTGAAGCTTTTATGTTAGGGCGATTAATCGGCAACGATAAAAAGTCCTTCAGGGTTGATAAAGTTGCCCATATTTTAACCAGCATAAAAAGAAACCCTGCCGAAAATAACCTGGGCGCAATTGCCTCCAAACACGGCATTACGCCCCGATACCTGCACAAGCTTATTTACCGCCATACCGGCCTGTCGCCAATTGCCTTCAATAAAATAAACCGTTTCCAGTTCAGCTTAAAACTCATCGCAAAAAATGAGCAGCCGCTAACGGCTATCGCGTATAACAGCGGCTATTTCGATCAATCGCATTTTATACGCGATTTTAAATCGTTTACCGGCGTAACACCATCTGCGTATTTAGAAACCGCATCGCCTGTTAACCAGTTGTTAGCACAATAAAAATCAAACCGTTCCGGTTTGTACAATTTTAAGATTTATCGCCGCAATACCTTTGTTTATATAATTATTAAACAACATAAAGCGTATTGTATGAATTCCTTTGAAACATTTAAACAGCTGCATCAAAATTCATCCCCTTTTGTATTGGGAAATACATGGGATGTAAAAAGCGCGCAAGTATTTGAAGCTGCCGGCTATAAAGCTATCGGGATATCCAGCCAGGCCCTGGCAAATTCCTTCGGTTACCAGGATGGCGAGAACCTGCCGTTTGAAGTGTTGCTACAGGTAGCAAAAAAAACGGTTGAAGTGGTTAAAATCCCTTTTTCGGTTGATATAGAAGGCGGCTACAGCCGTTCTATCGACAGCATTATCAACAATATCAGCAGGCTGCATGATGCCGGCGTAGTTGGGATAAACCTGGAAGACACCATTCCCGGTGCAACCCGGCAATTTCAAACCATTGCCGAATTTCAAAAAGTGGTTGCCGGGATAGCAAATCACATTAGCCGCAACAATTTGCAACTGTTTTTAAATATCCGTACAGATGCATTCCTGCTGGGGATGCCCGATCCGCTGGCCGAAACACTTGTGCGGGTTAAAGCCTACCGGGAAGCAGGCGCCGCTGGGATTTTTACACCCTGCATTACCGATGCAGGCGATATTAGAACACTTACAAACGCTACTACATTACCCGTAAACGTAATGTGCATGCCCAACCTGCCCGGTTTTGATGTACTCGCATCGCTTGGCGTAAAAAGAATTAGCATGGGACCATTTCTGTTTAACAAGGTGTATGCTAACGCCGGGCAATTGGCAAAGCTGATTTTAAACGACAATAACTTTTCCGCTATCGTATCCTGATTTTTTATTCAACAACATAAAACCAAACAAAATGAACTTACCAAAACGGGCTGAAGATGCCCACGCCACGCTTGCAGCCGCCTTTAACACCGGCGACGTTGCCACAGTAATGAATATGTATGATGTTAGCGGCATCATTGTTCCTGAGCCGGGAAAGCCGGTATCAGGCAGGGAAAAATTTGAAGAAGCCATAAGAGCCATTTTATCCATCAAAGGCACAATGGAAATTAAAACCGTTTATTGCCTTCAAACCGGGGATATTGCCCTGGGCAGATCAGAATGGCGCATTACCGATGGCGATGAAGTAAAGATAAGTGCCAAGGGAATTGAGGTAATGAAACAACAAACCGATGGCACCTGGAAAATAACCATCGACCAGGCTTTTGGCGCCGAGGCCGATTTAGTAGCATAAGTGAATTTGCCGCTATAGCTTACAAGCCTTGCCGCCATAATTGGGTGTGCAGGGCTTGTAAATTAAATCACTCCCGCACAAACCGATCAAACGATTTCCAGTATTTATCCTTATAAATATCATAGTTCAGCTCAATTTTACCGGCGTATTTTTGTTTTATTTGATAAAGCACTTTTGTTGGCTTTCTGAAATCCATACAGGCCAGGTAAATTTCTCTAACGCTTTCGGCGGTTTGCCGGCCAATGTTCAGGTAACCTTCAAAGTCTTTCAGTTCTTCCATTATCTCATCTTCAATTTGATTGAGCAAGGCGTATGTTTCATCGTCCGGCATGCCGTTGTTGCTTTTGCCATCATAATTAATTTCGATGTTTAATATCCAGGGGTGCGAAGCTTTGCCGTGCCACCCCAGCAAACTCATGTTGATAGCTGCCAGCAATGCGTTCCCGCTTTCCAACTGCGCCTCCAGCATCGAATAGCCATCATTTTCGGCATCCCATTTTACATCGTCATATTTTTCAATAAATTCTTTTTCGCGCCAAATCAAAAAGGCTTTTAATTTTTCAATGGGCACTAACTCTTTTTCTGCACTTTTCTTGTCTACCACTTTAATATTGTCAATGGTAGTTGCAAAATTTAGCTCGCCTAAAAAATTATCCAAAAATATATAAACGCCAATGGTTATATTGCCTTTATCAGCTTCGTTAAAATCGTCATAAACAATGGTGACGTCTATTTCATCAGGATATGCCGCATCTTCATTGGCATAAAAGCTTAAATTTTCGGCTTTATACTCATAACGTGCCATGCGGATACTCACATTTTTTATGTCCATTGGCGGTTTCAAAGCAGTAAACACCCAGCCATCAATTTTGGGCGCCGATTTAACCAGGTCTTCCACAAAAGCAATGTTTTTTATGGCGCCGTCTGCTGTTAAAACCAGTTCGCAGGTATTATCATTTAGCATCCCTGTTAAATAAAAAAAACCATCTTTAAGCTCACCGAGTTTTGGCGATAGTTTATCGAAAAATCCCTTTTCGATATCGCCCTTTTCTTTCACAACGGAGAAAAAAGTTTTTTCATTTTTTTGGAACCAGCTCCAAAATTCTTCGTTAGTTTTTATGGGTTCGTTTTTCTTTTTGAAAATGTTTTTTAACAGGCTCATTTTGGGATTAGCATTTTACGAAAATATATTTTTTGTCCGAATATTAAACTGAAACACCTAATTGTTGCGCTTATATTTATTTAATGCTACATTGAGCCCTAATAAACCTGATGAGCGCCTATACCCCATTAACCGACGAAAAATTGGTTGCCTTACTAAAAAAAGGCGATCAGCAGGCCTTTACCGAAATTTACAACCGGTATGCGCCAAAGCTTGCCGGTTTTGCCGCGTCTAAATTGTACAGTTTGGACGATGCCCGTGATATTTTGCATGATATGTTCGTGAAACTTTGGGAGTGTCGCGAGGAGCTACATATTACCGCCAACCTGCAATCGTACCTTTTTTCCATCATCAGGCATCGCGTTATTGATAAAATCCGTAAAAACATTACCCGCGAAGAATATGCTGCCGCTGCGCAATTAATAGAGACTGTTTATACTGAAAATGCAGAGAAAGAAATTGAGGCAAAAGACTTGCAGCAAAACATCCAAAAATCATTAAATGAACTGCCGCCCAGGGCACGTGAAATTTATAAACTAAGCCGCGAACAAGGTTTAAGTAATGGCGAAATTGCGGACAAGCTCCAGCTATCCGAGCAAACGGTAAAAAATCAGCTATCAACTGCGTTGAAACATTTGCGAAAATCGTTAACTGGGTTTGCGGCGGTTGCTTTTATTATTTGGGGGATATAGTAACCCGCATTACAGTAATGGAGATTATAATAACTCCAAATATTTTTATTTTTCTATAGTACCTTTTACCCTCTTAACCGACTATTATCAAATTGCAGCATTATGAGCCGGATAGATATGGATGAATTACTAAACCGCTACCTTAACGGGACAGCCACGCCGCAGGAAACGCAGCAGGTAGAAATGTGGCTAAACCATTATGGAAATCCGGATTCACGGTGGGAACAAATGGATGCTGAAAGCCGGGAACAATGGCTGGCCGGTTTATTTACCGATATACAGGAAAGTGCAAGTATCAATACCCCAAAAGTGGTGCCCATGCCGCCGCGTAGACATGTGTGGCGAACCATAGCGGCAGTTGCCGCCGTGTTCGCCATATTTTTTACGGCTTATTTGGAATGGCCCGTATTGCAACGCAGTTTACACCCTGTGCAATTAACTGTGCTTAGCGTTCCGAAAAACGAAAAAAAGCAGATAATAATAGCTGATGGCAGTACAATACGCCTAAATTCGGGCGCTAAACTGGAATATCCGGAGGAATTTAACGGCAAAACGCGGGAAGTCTACTTATCAGGCGAGGCTTATTTTGATATCCGGCACGATGCCTCTAAACCTTTTATTATACATACCGGTAGGGTAATTACTACAGTATTGGGCACTGCATTTAATATAAAAGCCGATAATATGCTGCATACCGTTGTAGTTACGGTAACCCGCGGAAAAGTTAGCGTCGCTAACGAGGGTCAATCGCTTGGCGTTATTACGCCTAACCAGCAGATAAGTTTCAATACCGTTAATCATCTGCATTCCCAAACCGATGTGGATGCCAGGCTCGCAATTGCCTGGCAGGTAAGCGATATACACTTTAACGATATTACTTTTGCCGCCGCCGCCGCCCAACTGCAACAGCGTTTTAAAGTTAAAATAACTTTCGCCAACGAAAAAGTTAAAAAGTGCCGCTTTACGGGTACAGCGATGCGCGAAGAAAAATTGGACAAGATATTGAAGGTAATATGTTCATTTAACCATGCCACTTACCAAACCAAAGCCGACGGCAGTATAGTTATTGACGGGCCGGGGTGTGAGTAAGCCAGCTGTGATGGTCTGAATTATAACAAAGGGAATAATTATTTATATATCGCAAATTAATCTATCAATGCGTATCCGTATATCAATACCGGTGTTATTTATCCTATGTATCTTACTACTTTTTACCATCGCAGGTAAAGGTCAAAGCATCGCTACAGAAAAAGTTACAGTTGGACTGAAAGGCGAAAGTCTGGAAACGGCCATAAAAAGGATAGAGCAGCAATCGTCTTTTCGTTTTTTTTATCGCAATGCAGATATTGAACCCTTTGCCCGACTCAACTTAGCCGAGGACGCGCGGACGGTTGAAGAAACATTAATTGATTTACTAAGAAACACACCGCTCTGTTTCAGACAAATGGATAGTAATGTCCTGCTGGAGCGTAAAGACAGCCAGGCTTCTGCCGAGATCACAGGCCGGATAATCAACGGGACCGACCATACGCCAATCCCTAATGCCAGTATATTTTTAAGTAATGCTACTATAGGCGATAACACGGCTAACGACGGCGCATTTTCGTTAAAACGTATAAAGCCGGGAAAGTACGACCTGGTGGTTTCCATCATTGGTTTCGAGACTTATAAGCAAACCATCTCGGTAAATAACATTAATATTTCACTGCCAGATATTGTGTTGTTCCCCAAAACAATTGCTTTAAAAGAAGTTACCATAAAACCCGTGATCGACCCGGAATGGGATCGGTATTATGCCTGGTTTAAAGATGAGTTTTTGGGAACATCAAATTTGGCGTCGGAATGTAAAATCATCAACCCCGAAATACTCGATTTTGATTATAATGACACCACACAAACGCTCAATGCTTCGGCAAACGATTTTTTAATTATTGAAAACCGTGCGCTGGGTTACAAACTCAAATACTTACTTACCAACTTTAAATATGCCATGAATAAGAGCGAAATTCAAGTGCATTATGAGGGTTCGGCTTTTTTTGAGAGCCTGGCAGGAACGCCATCAGAGCAAAGGCGCTGGCAAAAAAAACGTAGAGACGTGTACCAGGGATCGGAAATGCATTTTTTGCGGTCGGCACTTAATAATCAAACCGATGAAGATGTTTTCAGGATACTACGTATGGAACGTTGTGTAAATCCTGAAAGGCCAAATGATAGTTTAATAACCGCAAAAGTTAATCACTTTAAAAAAGAAGGTTACGCAAGACGAGACTCGTTGGCCTGGTGGAATAAGAAAGCCAAACTTCCAAAAATGTTGGAAAAATTATTGTATGATCCTTTAATAAAAAAAGATTTAGTTAAACCAACTGATCAGGAAGGCCTGTTTGCATTTAGTCCCGGGGATAGTGATGACGCTTTGTACATTATGTATAATAAATACCATCAGTTTAGCCTGCGCGATTCGAAAGACCCGAATAATACGCTGATAAGTTTTAAAGCGCCTTATGTTTTTTTTGATGTAAACGGCGGTGTAATAAATCCCAATAGTTTAACTATGGATGGTGCCTGGGGCCAAAGCCGGGTAGCCGAGCTTTTACCGGTAGATTACGAGCCATCGCAAAATATTACTGCAAAAACGGCAAATGCCGCGCCGGCCAATAATGAAAGCCGTTTTTCACCTGTTGATTTGGATGCGTTAAGGCAGAGCCTTGTAAAAATAAAAACCATGTCCGACAGTATAAGCGTAAACCTACCAGCCGAAGACCTCTTTATGCAATTTGATAAACCTGGATATTCCGTTGGCGATACCATTTGGTTTAAAGCATATTTATTTAACGAGTCGTTTTTAACAGCTTCTGAAAAAAGCGGGATAATATATGTCGACGTAGCTAACGACAGTAGCAAAATTGTAAAACAATACAGCATGCACGTGCGCTATGGCCTGGCCTGGGGCAATATCAGCCTTGATGAAAAAGAGTTTTTGCCAGGCACATATACCATCAGGGCCTATACCCAATGGATGCGCAATTTTGGGACCGACTATTTCTTTGCCAAAAATTTCCAGGTAGCGGGCGCCACGGAGAACTCCTGGTTGGTTGATAAACAAATTGTGGCAAGTAGTAGCGATAGCGTAGTCGCCAAATTGCAATTCAGCAGTTTAAACAGAACGCCCATCGCCAACAAGAACGTGCATCTGCAATTAACTGACGGCAGCAGGCTTTTGTATCAGCAAGTTGCGCAAACAGACCCAAACGGCCTGCTCAGTGTAAATTTAAAAATCCCCGAAAAATCATCGACCCTGGCGCTGAAAGCTGAAAGTGAAAGCAGGAAAGCTACTATTCCGCTCCGTTTAAACCGTATTGAAAACGCTGATATTCAATTTTTGCCCGAAGGCGGCAATTTAATAGCAGGTTTGGCGGCACATATCGGCTTTAAGGCTACAGGCGAAGATGGTTTGGGATTGGATGTTGAGGGCGTTATTACCAACCAGGCGCAACAAAAGGTAGCTTCATTCAGGTCGTTACATAATGGCATGGGCAGTTTTAATTTAACCATCCAAAACGGCGAAACCTATACAGCGAAAATTACGCTGCCCGGTGGCGGTGTAAAAGAATATGCGCTGCCGGCTATAAAAGAAACAGGGATGGTGTTGAAAGTGGAAAACCGAATGGAAGGCGATTCGTTAACCGTTTTTGTAGAAGCTACTAATGACATTATTCAATCAGGCGATAGCTATTTTTTAATCGGGAAGGCGAGGGGGATTGTTTGTTACGGTGCTATTTTCAATTTTCACGATGGCAATTATGTGAAAAAGAAGATCGCAAAAAATTTATTCCCGAGCGGGATAACTCATTTTACCATTATGGATACAAAATACCGGCCTTTAAATGAACGGCTGGTTTATATCGATAAGCATGATAATTTCAATATAGAACTAATTGCCAATAAGGTTAACTATGCCCAACGGGATAGCGTAGCCCTGAAGCTAAAAGTAACAGATAGCTCGGGTGACCCCGTAGCGGCAAATTTCTCCGTTGCGGTTACTGATGATGCACAAGTGGTTGCCGATAGCCTTAAAAATGAAAACATTCTTTCGCGAATACTGTTGACTGCCGGATTAAAGGGTTATATAGAGTCGCCAGCCTGGTATCTCGGCTCACAAACCAAAGATGCATGGCAGGCTCTTGATAACTTGCTGCTTACCCAGGGCTGGGTGGGTTACGACTGGAAAAAGGTATTTAATCCACCTGCATTTACTTACAGGTCCGAAACATCATTTGCTATAAAGGGCAAGGTAGTAAATGTATTTAACGGGCCGGTTAAGGGCACAGATGTATTGTTGTTTTCAAAATCGCCAATGATATTAGTGGATACAACCACCAATAAACAAGGTAGGTTCGTTTTTGATCGTCTGCCGCAGGTTGATACGCCTATTTTTATTATAAAAGCCGTAAACAAAAGTGGAAACAGCTTTAATGTAGGCGTTGAGGTTGACGAAGTAACACCCCCGGAGTTTACAAGGTCCGGCAGCTTTTTAACCGATCCCTGGTATGTAAACAGCGATACTACTTTGCTTAATTACACAAAAAATAAAACCCTTTTAGCAGAACAAAACTACAAAGCCCAGGGGCATTTGCTAAGAGAAGTTAAAATATCGGGCAAAAAAATCATAAAAGACTCGCAAAATATAAATGGCCCAGGCAATGCCGATGTGGTACTTGATGAAAAGGACCTGGAAAAGGCCGGGAAAAAGACCTGGCTGCAATTATTTCAGGAAAATTTCAAAGGGTTAAGGATAGGCTCGCATAAGGCACTTAGCATGCAATCGGTTTTTCAGGGGCCTTTGCCGTATGAAGTTATAACCAGCAAAACTTCAATGTGTTACTATATTAATTTCAAAATAATGAGGATTATTATTGATGGTACAGAGTTAACTCCCGACCTGTTATCAATATTTGCAGGTGTAAGCCTCGACCCAATTAAAAATTTAAATTATTACCTCGAATCACATGACGCCGAAGAGATAAAGGGCATTGAACTGAATTATTCAAATAAATATACCGACAGGTATGGACTTGTGTTTGGAGCGGGGATAGATCCTCCTCCTTTTTTCGTCGAGATTACCACCCGCTCCGGGCACGGGCCATTTATGGATCATACGCCCGGCATGTATTTATATAAACCTTTGGCTGTAAGTAACCCGGCTCAGTTTTATAAACCCAAATATACTGTTACAGATACTGCCCGGCGTGCAGTTGATTTACGGTCGACCATCGACTGGGAACCCAACATCATCACCGATAAAAACGGCGAGGCTACATTTTCGTTTTACACTGCAGATAAACCGTCAACCTACTCCATCATCATCAATGGGGCCGACATGAATGGCAACCTGGGTTTTAAAACGGGGAAAATTAGGGTGATAAATATGGATTCGTCGAAGGAAAAGGCGAAATGACAAGACACTCACGTGGCCGGCAGTTTTAAAAAGGTTAATCATGTTCATGAAGCTTATCTTTTTTATACTCTTATTTCCTTTATGCTGTTCCGCGCAGTTCAGTATATCAGGCAGGGTTTTAAACCAGCCTGATAAAAAACCTGTAGCCGATGCCAGTGTGTTTTTAAGCAACTCTTCTGTCGGCGCCAAAACTGCAAATGATGGTACTTTTATATTAAGCAATGTAAAATCAGGTAAGTATCAATTAATTATATCAATAATTGGTTTTGAAACTTATAGCCAAACCATAACTGTAAACGATAGCAAGATGGCTTTAGGCGATATCGAAATATTGCCTAAACTGCTCATTTTAAATGAAGTTACCGTAAAGGCCACGCGTATAACAGATGTTAACAGGCAAAAATATTTGTCGTGGTTTAAAGATGAATTTTTAGGAAAATCCAACCTTGCACTTGATTGTAAAATAGTAAATCCGGAAATACTCTATTTGCATTTTGATGAAGAACAAAATATACTTACTGCTTCGTCATCTGATTTTTTATTGATTGAAAACCCAGGTTTGGGGTATAAAATCAAATATCTGCTTAAACATTTTTCATTAAATCTTAGCGACCGGAGCGCCATCCGGGTACAGTTTGAGGGATCTGTTTTATTTGAAAATATGACAGGAACGGTTTCAAAGGAACAACGCTGGCAAAAGAGGCGGCTGGATGTCTACCAAAATTCTTCCATGCATTTTCTTCGTGCGGCGCTCAATGATCAAATAGAAAACGAAGGATTCACGGCGTTTCAATTAGATGTGACGCCTAATCCTCAGCGTCCGCCGGATAGTATAATTAATGCTAAGACCAGTTTCTTTGAAATCTTTAAAAATAGAAATAACAACTACCAGGACTCCCTTTCGTTTTGGAAAAAGAAAGCGGCATTACCTAAAATGATTAAAAACAACAACGTTAAAATTTTTAGTAAAGATGATATTATAAAACCGACCAACGAGAAAGGTATATATGCACTCTTCTCCGGAAATAATAACGGAAGTATCCAGGTTACATATAATAAATATCATCAACGTATGAGTGATGAAAGCACCCGTTTGGATTTTAGAAAAAAATCTGTTCTATTTGACAACAATGGTGTAATTATAGATCCCGACGGTCTGTCAATAACCGGCGCCTGGAGTAGAAACAGGGTGGCCGAGCTGTTGCCTGTTGATTATGAACCGCCTTCGCAAACTGTAAACGATGTTGGAAGTGACATCCATCAATCCACTGCTCAAAGACTTTCGGCCCCGTTAAAAGCTGATTTGTTGAAAATTACAGCAGCATCCGATAGTTTAAATAAAATACTTCCTTTCGAAAAGATATACCTACAGTTCGATAAACCGTATTATGCCATAGGTGATACCATTTGGTTTAAAGCTTATCTTTTAAATTCCGCATTACAGGCTTCGGGTAAAAGCGGGATTTTAAATATCGACATGCTGAGTGATAGTGGCAAAATAGTAAAACAATATCGCTTGCCGGTACAGAATGGGCTTAGCTGGGGCAACCTTTTTTTGGATGATAAAGATTTTACGCTAGGAACCTGTACCCTGCGTGCCTATACCAATTGGATGCGCAATTTCGGAGATGCGTATTTTTATTATCAAACAATTGCGGTGAGTGGCCCCAATGAAAACACGCTGCTGGTTAATACTTTATATAATGCAACATCGCCAAACGGCAATACTACTGTAAATGCCAGGCTTTTATTCAGTACCATCAACCAAACGCCCTACGCAATTGAACCCCTGAGTTTACAACTTATAGCTAACGGGAAACATCTAAACAGCCAGAAAGTACAAACCGGAGTTGATGGCGCGCTTGATGTAAACTTTGCAATTCCGCAAAAAGCGACCAATATGGCCTTAATTGCCGAAAATCGACAGAAAAACAAAAAAGCGATAATACCCATTATATTAAACCGTCCAGCTAATGCCGATGTGCAATTTTTACCCGAAGGTGGTAGTTTGGTTGCCGGCTTACCAGCAAATATTGGCTTTAAGGCGGTAGGCGAAGACGGCAAAGGGCTTAACGTTACCGGCACTGTTTTTAATAGCGCGCAACAGCAGGTGGCAGCATTTAAATCAATACACAACGGGATGGGCTGCTTTGGTTTAACAGTGGTTGCCGGTGAGAATTATACCGCAAAAGTAACCCTGGCTGATGGCTCGACAAAAGAATATCCCATACTGCAGAGTAAAATCACGGGCACAGTTATACAAATAAAAAATCCATCCGAGGCCGACTCTGTTGAGGTAACTGTTGCAACAACCAACGATGTAGTCCAATCGGGTGAAAGTTTCTTTTTAATAGCAAAAGCCAGATCGGTTGTTTGCTACGCGGCCATTATTAGCTTTCGTGATGGTAATATCGTGAAAAGAAAAATCGCGAAAAGCTTGTTTCCTTCCGGGATAGCGCGGTTTACTTTAATGACCACAAAATATCAACCATTAAATGAACGACTCATTTTTATCGACCATAACGACAATTTGAATATAAAGGTGATCACTGCTAAGCCATTTTATGGTAAGCGTGATAGTGTTGGCATAAAACTAAAGGTAACAGATCAAAATGGCGGTGCGGTAACCGGCAATTTTTCTGTTGCGGTTACCGATAATGCTACGGTTAAACCGGATAGCGTAAACGGAAAAAACATCGTCAATCATATCCTGCTCACCTCCTGTTTAAAAGGATATGTTGAAACACCTGCCTGGTATTTTTCATCAAAAAGCGCCGAAAAGTGGCAGGCCCTGGATAACTTGTTGCTCACCCAGGGCTGGACAGCGTACGATTGGCAACAGATACTAAACCCACAACCTATAACTTTTGAAGCCGAAACCGAATTTATGGTAAAAGGTCATGTTTTTAACCTGTTTAATAAGCCGGTTAAAGCATCGCATGTGCTTTTGTTTTCAAAGTCGCCGGCAATGTTGTTGGATACTGTTACCAACGATAATGGGAGCTTTGTTTTTGATCACCTTCCGCAAATTGATACGCCCATATTTACGTTAAAGGCGGTCAACAAAAACGGTAAAAGTTTTAATGTAGGTATAACTGTTGATGAGATAAAACCTCCAGATTTTATAAAACCAAGTGCCCCGGCGTTGATGCCCTGGTACGTAAACAGCGATACCACATTGCTTAACTATACAAAAACCAAGGCTCTTTTAATACAGCAGAATTATCGCGCCGGCGGCCATTTATTAAAAGAGGTAAAAATAACCGCGAAAAAAATAATAAAGGATTCACAGAATTTGAATGGCCCGGGCGATGCTGATTTAGTGTTGGATGAAAAAGATATGGAAAAAGCAGGCAAAAAAACGCTGTTGCAATTGCTGGAGGAAAATGTGAAGGGTTTTGGCGAAAGTATTTTTGCCCAGGGAGGATTTAAGGCGATGCAGGATAGCTTTTTAATGGCATACGTAGCCGAACATAAAACAATGCAATGGTATTTTGTTAATCGCAAGCCTGTAAAATTTATTTTCGACGGAGTTTCACTCGCCCAGGTTATTTCAAGCCCGGAAGACCCCGTATTTTTTTTGACGATTAAAGATTATCTCAGCGGGCATTCGGCCGAGGATGTAAAAGGTATAGAGGTAATTCATAGTCCGGGTTACGCTGCGGCATACCTAACACGATTCGCCCCCGACCATTTATTAATCGACGCCATTTACCATAATCCGCCAGTAAATATTGCTCCATCAGATATAGCCATCGTTGAGATAACTACACGTGGCGGTCATGGTCCTTTAATTGACTACACACCTGGCATGTATTTGTATAAACCTTTGCCCATTAGCGAGCCAAAACAATTTTACAAACTAAAATATGCTATAAGAGATACTGCTAATCACGACATGGATTTGCGATCAACCATTGATTGGGAACCCAACATCATCACCGATAAAAACGGCGAGGCTACTTTTTCGTTTTATACCGCCGATAAACCATCAACCTACTTCATCATCATCAATGGGGCCGACATGAATGGCAACCTGGGCTTTAAAACAGCAAAAATAAAGGTGGTAGTAAACAACGGGGCGGGTAAATAGCTGGTTAGCTATACTTCATAACTTGTGATAAGGTTTAGGTTTTAATAAAGTTTAGGTTTGCTAAAAATAGAACGAAAACGAATTCCGCACTACCGTATAAATACCTTTTTTGTATACGTATTTCTACGCATCTTTCAATTATATATGTTTTTATTCCTTGATTCGTCGTTTCAATGATTGAATATCATTTTCCGGTACAATTTAGCTGGAAGCTGCTGGCATATAGCCTTTTAATTAAACCGACTCATAGCTTGCGATAAGGTATAGGCTGGTGATAAGGCTTAAGTACGGTAAAGATAAGGTAGGTTGGGATGAGCTGAAAGCGTAGAACTACGCATTTTTGTACGTAGTTCTACGCATAGTTATTTTTGCATAACCATTACATCATTCAATAATAAAGTGCTGCCACTATCGGCAACAATATTGTATACGTTTTGAACGCCACCGCCATGTTCATTTTTTTGCAATACGGTAAATGTTTCGTACTTCCCTTTTGCGTTATTAAAACACAGTACTTGCTGACCAACAGCTATATCACCCATTTTAACGTTGCCTTGTTGGGTAAGCATTGGGTGGTTGGGTGTGGCCTGTACTACTTTGGCATTCAACAATACCAATTGTCCTGTTGCGGTGTTAGTCTGTATTGCGGAAATAAGGGTAAGTTGAGTAAGGGCATAGTTTTTGGCGGCATGCACGGTTAGTTCTTTTACTACGGTAACTGATAACTTCTTCGTAACCGGATCAATAGTGGTTACTTCATCGCCGCTTTTTACATTTTTAAGCAGTTTTTTCGAGCCATTACCCATCGTTACCTCTTCATCACCGGGGAAGCAGATATCGTTACCATAAGTGGCGGCTTCCTCTTTCATATCCTTACCATTATTAAGTGCCTTGTATTGCTGAAAACTTAGCTCTTTGGATAATACGTAGGATAGCTTCAGTATAAAATTGGTTTCAACCTTGTTAATATTATCAATATCCTGAAAATATTGTGCCCATACTTTGGCGTCGGCTGTAAAATCAGGCATTAGCGCCTGGAATCTTTTCCCGGTTTCGTTGGTATAAAAAATCATCAGGCCAATTTCCTGCCTGCCTTCTTTGGCAACTAATTTGTAAAGATCGATCCGTTTTTTAAGACCATCGGCGCCGGTAATAAAATAGGGTTTGCGGTTTTCGTAACGGTCAAGCACGTAGGCGTTGTCGAATTTGATATAGGTGTCATTATCCAAGTCGTTTATGGAATAAGTGAGGGCCTTGGTATACTCGGCCATAGTAAGCGGCCGCGGGTTAACCGTTACCTGTTGGGCATGGCAAAAAAATGCCGGGACTAAAAAAAGTAGGAGTAGTAGTTTGCGCATTGTTGTAATAATTTATAAAATAACATTTGTCATCCTGAGCGCAGCGAAGGATCTTCTGTGATATGCTGTACCGCTCACATGTTTCATCATGCATCGTTCGTTACGTATGTCGGAGAAGATCCTTCGCTGCGCTCAGGATGACAAAAGAAGAAAAAAGGTTATGATATCTCTTTAAAAGCATCTGCAAATGCCTCCATTTCGTCCATGCGGCCAATGCTGATACGGCACCAGTCTTGCCCGGCGAGTTTCCAGTTGCGTAAGCCTACGCCGCGTTTCATCATTTCTTGTACAAACTTCAGTCCATCCATTTTAAGTGGGAACATTACAAAGTTAGTGGACGATGGGATATAAGTATAGCCCTCCTTAGTTAAAGTAGCGTACAAAAACTCTTTAGAAGCCATTGTTTTTTTGAAGGCATCCTGCAAGTAATCTGTTTCGCGGTAGCCGGCAATTGCAGCGGCTATAGTTGGGGCAGTGATATTAAAAGCGCCAACGGTGTATATAGAAAGGGTGGTAATCGTATCGGGCTGGGCCACAATGTAACCGCAACGCAAGCCGGCAAAGCCGTAAAGCTTGCTGAAGGTACGGGCCACAATTACGTTTTGATTGGCTTTTACAGCGCTGATGAGTGTAGTGCCTTGCGGATCGGGCAGGTAATCGATATAAGCTTCATCAATAAAAACGGTTACTTTTTTAGATACGCGTTCACAAAAATCTTTCAGCTTTTGGGTATCCAATACTGTACCGGTTGGGTTATTGGGGTTGCAGATGTACACCAATCCGGTGTTGCTGTCAATTTTAGCCTCCATGGCATCCAGGTCAAGCTTGTAATCAGCCGTTACCGGTACTTTTATCCATTTGCCTTCAAAAAGTTCGGCGTGCGTTGGCAGGTCCTCGTATGACGGATCGCCGGTGATAATACTTTTACCGCCTTTGCTAAAATGCATGGCCGCAGCCAGTAATAGGGGCGAGGAACCTGAATCTATCAAAACGTTTTTAGGATCAATCCCTTCGTACTCAGCAATTTTTCCAGACAGGGTTGCTATTTGCCGCATCGGGTATTGATAACTGTGGTCGATGGAGTCCTGTATAGCCTTTTTTGCTGTGGCCGATGGTCCAAAGGGGTTTTCATTGGCAAAAAGGCGCGCCTTTAAAACATCAGGCGCGCCCTGCAATACCGATTGCTCGGTTATGCGCGCAGTCCTTGCTGTTTTACGAATTACCGGCATAGCGGCTAATTTTTCTATAGTACCCGAAAAGAAAGCCAGTCCGCCGGCCATCAGTGCGCTGGATTTAATCCAGTTTCTGCGGTTAATTGAGTTTGCCATATCGTTTTTGTTTAGTGAGTTCATCCTTTTGTTGCGCCTGTAGGGTAGTTTAACTTTTGTTCGGTTACGCGGCCGTGCAGGGCGGCAACCACACTCCTGGCCGATTCAAATGCCCCGGCCATCCAGGCGTTCAGGTACGTTAAATGTTCGCCGGCAAAGTATACCTGTTTATCGGGCTTCAATAAGGCAGGGTACTGCGTTTTGCGTGTGTCGTTGGTATAAACAGCCCAGCCGCCCAGGCTGTATTGCGTTTTATGCCAGCTAACCGAGTACGATTGCTCAAACTCCGCATCATATTGCGGATGTATCAGCCTGCCCTTTTGCAGCGCCAGTTTTTCGCGATCAGCAAAGCTCAATTCGCCTGTGCGTTGCGCCTTTTCGTTAAAATTATAATAGCCTATCAGTATGCCTTTTTTCGACAAGTAATCATACGAGGGATAAAAAATCTGCGTTAAATCGTTATTGGTATGGGTAATGCCGCCATAAATATGCTCATCCTCCTCCCAAAAACGGCGTTTAAATTGCAAGCCAATTTTTCCGGTTTGCATGTAGCTGATGTAGTCAATTGCCCGGCTAACGTCACCCGAAAAATTGTTGTTTACATTGCTCAATACCGGTAACGGCAGGGTGCAGATACAAAAATCGGCTTGTAGAGAATGCTCGCCATCCTTGTCTTTATAAACAACTTTTACTCCATCGGGTATATTGGTAATATTGGTGACTTCGGCACCCAGTTTTAAATTGGGGACAATCTGTTGCTGCAGGGCCTTGGCTATATGGTCCATACCGCCTACGGCCTGGAACATGGTCATCTGCAATTCGTAAGTATATTCGGCCACATTATAAAAATCGGGGTCCATTAGGCCCGATTGAATAATATAAGCCAGCTTATATGCATCGGCAACTTTGCCGGGCTTATCTCCGGCACCCGGAGGCTCCGAGTATCCACGGCGTGCGGAGGCTTTGTATAATTTGTCGGCATCAAGGCCGCCCTCGGCCATAAGGTATTCAATTACTTTTTCGCCGTCTTCTTTGGTCATGGGAGCATCCAAACCGCTGTGGTCAATACTTTTTGCCAGCAATTCGGTCATATAGCCACGCACATCATTATGGATTTCCCTTGCCCGTACCTTTTTGTTGGATAATGCCCCTTTGCCTTCCGCAAAATAATAAGCACTTTCATTAACATTATTGTAAACCTGTATAGGTATGCCCAGTTCCCTGCAATAATGTAAAGTAAGCTCGTGGTTATGCGGTATGCGCGATGGCCCTGCATTAAAATACTGCCCATCATCAAACCGTGCGGTTGTTTGCGCCTGGCCAACTTCGGTATTAACGCTGTTATTCCTGATGCTCCAGCAACGGCCACCGGCCCGTTCGCGGGCTTCCAATATGGTGCAGTTATAACCCAACTTGTTTAATTCATAGGCGCAGGTCATGCCCGCCAGGCCGCCACCCAATATCACCACTTTTTTCCCGGTGCCCTTGCCGGGCAAATTGAATGAATAAGCAGGCGCAGGGCGCAACATACCCAAAGCCAGCATGGCCGGGTAGGCGCCGCCTGCCAGCATAGCGCCTTTAGTTAAAAAATTACGTCTGCTAATGTTATTTAATGCCACAAATGATAATAATTCTGATTGATAGTCGAAAATAAGATAAAAATTTCTATTTTTTTACAATCTACAGCAGTTTATTTGGATTTTGACGTTAATTTGGTAAGAATAAGGTTGGTGTTTTTCGATTTTGACAAGAAAAACGGGAATACTTTGAGGATATGGAATTTGATGGTGATGTGTTTTTAACATGGGTGTTGGCTGGGATAGTGGTTAACGCATGTTCTATACGATGGGCGTTGCCCATCGCTAACGGATTGTGCCCTTTCAGGGCTGGGATCGAAATTTTAATACATCCATCTTATATCATTGCAACGCGGTAAGACATGTTTACAAATATATGTCGGCTCTTGGCTTAAACATTATACTTAATCTCTTGTCTCAGTTCTGAACGTTTGTATTTGTGTAGTTTGCCGGGTTGGCGGGAGACGCGAAGTATCGCGTCTTTACTGGGGGCGCTTATAACAATTCATTCACATCGCGCCCGTAATGCTCTTTAAACAGCTTGCTGAAATAGGCCGGTGTTTCGAACCCTGCCACATACGAAATTTCGGATATGGTGCGATAACGGCCGCTTTCTATTGCTTCGCGGGCAATTTGCAGCCGTATGGCGCGGATATATTTATTGGGTGTAAGGCCGGTAATATCTTTAATTCGCCGGAAAAGCTGGCGTTCGCTTATGGCCATATCATCGCTCAGCATGGCAATATTCAAATCAGTTTTACCGATGTATTTTCTCACCAGTTCTTCCAGATCGGCCAGCCAAACCAAATCAGCGGGGGATACGTGCGGCGTTTTCTCCGGTGTGTCTTCGGATGGGTTTGTCTCCTGGTTCGGTAATTCGGCAAACTCCTGCTCATCCTGTACCGTAAAACTCAGCCTGTCGCCGGCATTGCGTATCAGGTTGCCTGCGCGTGCAAGCAGTTCGCTGCTGATAAACGGCTTGGTTAAATAATCATCAACACCGGTGTTCAGTGCTTTCAGCCTGTTTTCGTTATCGCCTAAAGCGGTCAAAATAATTACCGGTATCCTAAAATACGCTGCATCGTGTTTTAAGTGGTAGAGCAATGCAAATCCGTCCATTTCGGGCATCATCACATCGGTAATAATCAAGTCGGGCTGTTCAGGCATGGTTTTCAGCATATCCAGCGCTTCCTTTCCATTGAAGGCTGTTACCACCCGGTAAAAAGGCCTCACAATAGAGCTGATATACTGCGCCATTTCGCGGTGGTCTTCCACCAGCATCACCAGCTTTTCGCCGCCGCTGCTGGTAACTTCGGCTATGGTTTCTGTCGTAAATTGGGCATAATCAACCATTGCGTGGTTAGCTGCTGCTATTTTTGGTATCGATGCTTTAAAAATAGCGCCCGCCCCGAAGGTGCTTTTAACTGTGATAGTACCGCCCATTAGTTCTGCAAACTCCTGCGCAATAGCAAGGCCTATACCTGTTCCGCCTTCGGTCAACGCCTCGTCCCGGTTGCCCTGGTAATAGCGGTCGAAAATAAGCGGCACATCATCGGGGTGTATGCCGCGGCCGGTATCGGTAACCGTAAATTCAATCAAGCCTTCATTCATCGCAGCGGCTATGTGCACCGATCCGCCGGTTGGCGTAAACTTAATAGCATTGCTCAGCAGGTTATTGGCAATTTTTTCGAACTTATCGGCGTCAAGCTGCACAAACGTTTCCGCTTCAATGGCGTTGGTTATGGTGTAATTGATGTTTTTGTAATCCGCAGATGAGGCAAAGCCCTGGTAAATAACATTCATAAACCAGCCCAAATCCACCGGTTTTAATTTTACCGAGAGCGTACCTGCCTCAATTTTACCTAAATCGAGCAGTTCGTTAACCATATTCAACAATTTTTTACCATTGCGTGCCACTGCCAGCAAATAGCCTTGCTGCTCCTGCCCGTCAATATCTTTTTTGTTTAACAGTTGCTCGGTAGGGCCAATGATCAATGTTAAAGGTGTGCGCAATTCATGACTGATGTTGGCAAAAAAACGGGTCTTCATGGCATCCAGGCGGGCAAGTTGCCGGTGGCGCTCGTTTAACAGGGCAGCTTCCCGCTTATCCTTGTAAGCCAGCCAGCGAAAGGCAGCAACCATGCCCAGCAATAGTATGACGGAGATTGCGATAATAAAATCGCGTTGCAGGGTAGCTTCCTTTTCGTGATCTGCCGCAATGAGCAGGCGTTTATCGGCATTGTACTTTTCGGCAAGTTCGGTGGCAGCCTTATCCTTATCAGCGTTGCTTATGCTATCACTAACGGCGTCAAATTTATCGGTATAATCCAACGCATTTTTATAATCGCCAAGCGCTTTATAAGCCTTCGTTAATTGGGAATAAATATTCCTCAATTCAACGAGGCTTCCTTGTCCACCCGCCTGTATGGCCAGTGCCTGGTTACTGTAATCAATGGCCTTTTTATAATTTTTAAGGTCGATTTCGCAAGTCGTCAGTTCATTCAATGAGTGTTTCTCCAGTGCGATAAACTTGTTGGCTCTTGAAATGGCTATCGATTGCTGCTGTAAGGCTTCAGCCTGGCTAAATTTACCCTGATTTTCGTATATCCGGCCGAGGTTACCGAGGTATTGCGCCTTTGTATAGTCCGATAACCCTGCCAGATAGGGCGGCGCCAGCAGCATTTCCTGGTATTTGGCAGCCAGCTGCAGGTTTGCCGGGGTGCGAATAGGCTTTGTTGAATAAAGATTGGAAAGCGTGCTTAAGCAAAACGTATACATTGCCGTATCTTTTAAGCTTTCGGCATCCTTTGCGGCCCGTAAGGCATAAGGAAGCGCCTTTTGAGGATCGCCCATTTCGCGGTACAGATCTGATATACAATTGAGGGAAAGAATGCCCTGTTTTTTCCAGCCGTTGGCATCCGTTTTTCTTAACATATCAAAAGCAACACTTAAGGCTTCCACGTTTTTGCCCTGCCGGCCCAGCATGTAGGCAATCATGTTGGTAGCGCTGGTATACGTTGCCGGGTCCCTAACCGAAGTAAGTTTAGTGGCCTGGCGCGCCAAATCGAGCGCCCGGCTGTCATCGCCATTCCTAAAAACCTTCATCGATTGGGTATATAATACCTGGGCTTCAAAAAGCTGGTCGTGATTTTTTTGTGCTAAAGCGATCAATTGCCGGGCATACATTTCGGACGAATCCTTGTTCTTGATCTTCTTGAACGTTTTCAAAAGCAAATCATTCCCCGTTTTTTGAGCAACCAAAACAGAGCATGGCAACAACAATAAAAGGACAGCAATAAATTTTAGCCTGTACAATATGGATGGGTTTAACAACATTATCAAGGTGTCCAATTTACATTTTTATTCCATTTGGATACAAATGCAACGGTTATATTACGACACAAAAAAAGCGGCATTCAGCCGCTCTTTATAAAAATGTAGATTTGATGCTTATGATCCCCAGCCGTCACCCCAGCCGTTAGCTTGCTTGCTATTAGAATCCTTTAATAACTCGTTGTATTTGATGGCCTGGCGGCGGGTGAGCACGGCCTTAATCTTCCTCACGGTTGCCATACGCAACGGACGTATTTTTTCCATCATCTTATCGGTATTACCGTTTTCTTCTTTTTTGATCTTTTCAAATTTTCTTTCCGATTCCTGGTAAATATCCGCTACCCTGGCTGTTTGCCTGTCGCTTAGCCGCAATTCTTTCTGCAATCCCTTAGCTTTTTCCCTTGGATCAGAATCCGTCCGGCCAACAGTCCCGGCACGGCTTACTGCTGTAAACCCCATGAGCAAACAGCATACTAACAATATTTTTTTCATTTTTTGGTGTTTTAATGGTTTTATAATCCCTACACCTAACGGTGCGTATTTGAAAACAGCATCGACCGAAAATTGTTTTGCAAAGTGGCCGCTGGCGTAAATCGTTTAGACTTACGTTTCATTTTGAAAACAAGCTTTGAACCATGATTCGTAGGATTAGGGGATTGAAGGATGTAAAGCAGGATTTTGAAACAGGGCTAAAGTTCCGTAAATAGCTTTAACTGCGGATCGCTAACCCTAAACGTACGACGGTGATACGGCGTATAGCCAATTTTTAAAACTGTTTCGCGGTGTTTTATGGTGGGATAGCCTTTATTTTTATGCCAGTCGTACTCGGGATGTTCGGCAGCTATTTTTTTCATGTAATCGTCGCGATAGGTTTTGGCCAGGATGGACGCCGCCGCAATGCTGAAGTATTTGGCATCGCCTTCAACAATGCATTGGTGAGGAGTGGATTTGTATTTGTTAAACCGGTTGCCGTCGATAATTAAAAATTGTGGACTGGTTGTTAGTTTATCCAGTGCCCGATGCATAGCCAGGAAGGAAGCATTCAGTATATTGATCGCATCTATTTCTACATTATCAACCGAAGCAATGGCGTAAGCAATGGCTTTTTGTTCAATTTCAATTCGTAATTCGTACCGTACGTCTTCTGATAACTGTTTGGAGTCATTCAGCAGGTCGTGGTTGAAATCATCAGGAAGTATAACAGCCGCAGCAAACACGGGTCCCGCAAGGCAACCGCGACCTGCTTCATCGCAGCCCGCTTCCAGGAATTCGTATTGATATCGGGATAATAACATTATTTTTTTCGGATGTTGCTATCCCCACTGAATGTCATTTCGAACGCAGTGAGAAATCTTATACGTCATGTATTAGACGCTATGCATAGCCAGTCGCGCATCTTTGTAAAGATTTCTCCTCGTTCCTCGTCGAAATGACATCGGGAGGGTAGAGGGTTAAAATATTTTCAAAGTTAGCAAAGTCACATCGTCAATTGGCTTGCCTTTTATTACCAAATCAATATGATCCATCAGTAACTGGTTAAAATCTTCGGGGCACAAATTGCCATTGGTTTTTACAAAGTCAATCAAATGTTGCTCCTCCCACATTTTGGTATCGTGGTTGGAGTGATCCATCAAGCCATCGGTATAATTTACTAACAAGCTTCCGGGTTCAATATCAATTTCGCCCTGGTTCAAAAATGGCAGTTCGTCAAAAACGCCGATCATGGTAGTACCTAATTGCAGAGTTATTATTTCACCCTTCGAAAAAAGAATGGTGGCATTGTGGCCAGCATTGATGTAATTAAGCTTTCGGGTATTTTCGTTGTATTTTGCAAGGAAGAGGGTAATAAACCGTTCGCCTTTGGTGTTGTTGAGCACTATTTTGTTGAGACGCTCAATCACGTTAGTTAAATCTTCCTCAACCGCCGACCATGCATGCAAACTGGCCTGGAAATTTGCCATTAGTAAAGCCGCCGATATTCCCTTGCCCGATACATCGGCAATACACCATAAAAATTCATGATCATTAAGCCGGATGAAATCAAAATAATCGCCGCCGATGTTTTGATGGGGGATGTACCTGGCGCCAACCTCCACACTTTTGTCCTTATAGCTTTTTAATGGGATCAGCATGTTTTGCACTTCAACAGCCAGTTCCATTTCGCGCTGAAAACGTTCAGATAATAATCGTTCTTTAAAAAGCTTCTTATTTTCCAGTGCAACTACAATAACATTTATTACTGTTTGGATGAAATTCAAATCGTTGTTCAGCAATTCGGCCGAAGTGTTAAAATCGCCGATGAGGGCAAATGCCAGCGCCTTTTTTTTATGATAAATGGGGATAAAATAATCGTATTTATTGAGCAATCCGTCTTCGTGATCAGCTACAGCGGCGATGTTTTTTACTTTATTCATTTTAAGGCAGGCAGTGTGCAAGGTGCCAACCTGTTCAATATCACCACCATATTTTGAGAGCAGAACGTAACCGCCGTCTTTTTCAATTAGAAAGCGAAGTTTGCCAACCTGCAGATAGCTTTTTAAAATTACCTGCAGCATTTGTATCAATACCGGCGTGCCCGTATCCTTATTAATTGCCTGGGTAACTTCCAGCAAGGCGTTTAATTCGGTTTGCCGCTTTAGCAGTAACCGTATTAAATCGTCTTCGGGCGACATATCATCAATATTTTGCATCAGTAGTTAAAGGAAGCCTAAAATAAAGAATATTTTTTTTTAAAAGCGGGTACTTTGTGATTTTATATCAAAAGCATCGCGCAAGCCAACGGTTACCAGGTTAAAAGCGTACACCAAGAGCATAATAGCCAACCCGGGAGCAATAGCCAAAAAGGCCGAATCCATTACAATATAGCCATAATGCTCCTTAATCATGCTGCCCCAGGTAGGCATTGGCGGCTGTGCGCCGAAGCCCAAAAAACTTAGTCCGGCCTCTAATAATATAGCCGACGCAAAGTTGGAGGAGGCAATAACCAGGATAGGCCCAATTATATTTGGCAAAATATGCCTGCTGATGATGCGGCGATTGCTAAACCCTAAGGAGCGTGCCGCTTCAATATATTCTACCTGTTTTAAGCTCATTACCTGCCCGCGTACTACCCTTGCCACTTCAACCCACATGGACAAACCCACCGCAATAAATATTTGCCACAGGCCCTTGCCCAGTGCAAATGATATGGCTATAACCAGCAACAAGGCAGGGAGCGACCACAAGATATTCATGAGCCAGCTTAAGGTCGCATCAATCCATCCACCAAAATAACCGGCTATTGCGCCAATGGTTACGCCTAATAGCATACTAATGATAACCGCCATTAGTCCAACCGAAAGGGATATTCTTGTTCCCAACAACAGGCGGCTCAACAAATCGCGACCGTAAACGTCGGTGCCCAGCCAAAAGGTTTTAAAAACAATTACGCCCCGGCGGAGGCTGGGGGGTAATAAATAAGCTTTCTTTTCCGGTTTGTCTTCGGTACCGATGTATTCATCAACATAAACTGAATCTTTTGCAAAGTGGTAATCAGTAATCGGAATATCGTGGTAAAAGGATGGCTGACCGGAAAGCATCTTCCTAAAAATATTAACGGTATCCACAGGCTCGGGTTTGCGTAGCCGCAGGAACATGAATGTCGAACCGGGCTTTTTGATGCTTAGCTGTATCGTCATGTTATTAGCCATTGGAGTAGAATCGGGCATAATTAAATATCCCAATATGGCCACTAATAACGTGATGATGATGAATACCAGGCCGGCAACGGCAATTTTATTGCGCTTAAATATTTTCCAGGTGCGTTGCGAGGGACTAAGATCAGTCAAAGCGGTTGTTTTTGGCTAAAGATAGGGGAAAGTTTGCAGTTTTCAGGGGGCGGCTTGCAGTTTGAGACGGACATCGGGAAAGTTGGCAGCGGGTAGTTGGACGTGGCACTGCCAACTGTGAAGCATGCCCACTGCAAACTGCCCACTGAAACCTGCTACCTCACCACCCTTCCTTTCCAGGTATAGGTAGTGGCATTGCCGATAAACCCGATGTAAATTAAATAAATAACGTGCAGCGGGATGATAATAATAAGCAACCATACCAATTTTACGCGTTTAAAAAACCGGGCTATAGGTAGTAAAAACATCAGTTCGAACAGGTATTTTAAGATAAATTGCAGCGCAAAAACTTTGAAAAACAAAACATCATAAAACCCTAAACCAGCATTTACCAATAGTGATACGTTGAACAGCCAGATGGAAACCAAAACGGCCACTACTTTTTTGTCTTTATACTTTACCGATTTGGATGCCCAGCGGCGGCGCTGCTGCATAAATTCTTTCAGGTTGGGTTTGGCGTGGGTAAATACCACTGCATCGTATCGTTTTAAAAAGCCGATCTTCCCGGGAAAACGCACAGCCACTTTTTGCAACAGCAGTTCATCATCGCCCGAAGCCAACTCGTCAATTCCTTTAAAACCGCCTACTTCGTAAAATACATCTTTTCGATAAGCCAGGTTGGCTCCGTTGCAGGTGGATGCACGGCCATTGCCTATAAATGCGGCGCCAACGCCAATGAGGTAACTAAATTCCAGCGTTTGCATCCGTTCGAACAAGGATTTTTCCTCGAAATAGCCTACCGGGGAGGAGACCATTACCGGATTGTGCTGTTCATAGTAGCCTACCACTGTTGACAGCCATTTGCTGCCCATACGGCAATCGGCATCGGTAGCTACCATCAGCTCGCCGGTTGATAGTTTGATGGCATCAGCAATAGCTTTCTTTTTGTACGAGTTTAGCGGCTTATCTTCATTCAACTGCAATAGTTGAACGCCCCTGTCGGCGTAGCTTTTAATGATTTGTGAGGTGCGGTCGGTTGAGTGATCGTCGACTATTATAATTTCGGTCAGATGTTTGGGGTAATCCTGGGCCAGTATATCTTCAATAGTTAAATGTATTTTTTCCTCCTCGTTACGGGCGGCAATCATCACTGTTACTTTGGTGGTGAAACCGGAGGTTTTTATTTGAGGGCGCTTTACAGCTGCCCATCCAACAATAAGATAAACCAATACCGACAGGTAGAAGACGGTAAGCAATAACGACGGAATACTAAGCAGTGCGATCAAAGAATTTGAGTTTAAATACAAATACAGAACCTAAAATAGCTGGAATTATCAGGTTAATAATATAAATAACCGAAACACCAGCAATTACAGCAACGGTTTGATGGGTTACGAACTTAAATATAGTGCCTGCGGTGAGCGCCCTTACGCCAATGTCCAACAAATCTAACGATGGTACAGCCGACTGAACGAAGAAAAAAACAAACATCAGTAAGGCTATTTGCCAAATAGGTATTTCGGGTACCAGCAAGTGGATAATCAGGTAATATTGAAAGGTAAAAACCAAAAACCGCGCCAGGCAAAACCACATGATATGCAATAGTTCTATGCTTTTGTACTTGCCCATAATATCAAAAAAACGATGGAATTTCTTAAGGAATTTGATACGGTTAAGCAAGTATACCATCCATTTGATATGGAAATAAAAAACGAGCATTACAATCATGAACCCAACCGCAACCACAGTAATGCCCAGCATAAACCATTGATTGAGCGGAATAAATGTATACAAGAACCATACGCTGGCACCAGCCCCCAGCACATTGGTGATTACATTTTGCCCGAACGAACCCACTGCCATAGCAAAAACGCCGTGGATGCGTTTTCGATTGGGCAAAAACATCACCCTGCCACCATATTCGCCAATGCGGTTGGGCGTAAATACGGCCCAGGCTAATCCGCAAAAAACGGCTTCAATAGCCTTCCAAACCGACATGGGATACAGAATCCGGGTTAAATGCCACCACTTTAATGATTCGAGCACCCAGTTTACCACCATTAACAACACGATAAATACAAGGGTAATGATCACCCTATCGTGGCTGATGTGGGCAATAGAAATTTTAAAGTGCTTATAGTTATCGCTATTTTTTAAAATGCGGTGATACACATACCAAAACGTTAGCAATAAAATGCCAAGCTTAAGCAGATACGAAAACAGTTTTTTAGCGCGGGCAGTCAAAAGGTAGCTATTTTGTGCAAGTTTACGAATTTAGTTCATAGTTGATGGTGAAAAAGTCCACGGTCCATAGTCCATGGTAAAAAGATCGTTGGCGCTATCAAAATAACCTCCTGGAACCTATTGGGATATTTTATTCAGCGTCTTTCTACTATGGACTATGGACCATCGACTATGGACTCCCCCCTCTACCTCATTCTCGTTTTCAAAAACGCTATGGTATATCCGTAAGCTTCTTTGGTGGCATCGCTGTTATAAATAGGGCTGCTGGGATTAGCGAAACCATGGTCGGCTTCGTATTGGTGTACATATAGTTTTTTGCCGGCGTTTTTCATATCATCACTAAATTTGGCAACTACCTTTGGGTTTATCCATTGGTCCTTGTTGGCAAAATTGCCCAATACATCGCAGTTAAGCGTTTTAAGGCGGTTAACATCCTGCTCGGGCATGCCGTAGTACATTACGCAACCTGCTGCCTGTTTGCCCGCCAGTAAGGTGGTTTGCAAACTCCAGCCACCGCCGAAACACCAGCCAATGGTTGCAATATGTGCCTTAGGGCCAACATAAGCAATGGCGCCGTTAATGATGGCTTTTGCCCGGTCGTCGGTTACGCTTTGCATGTATTTGCCGGCATCTTCACGGGTGGTGGCTACTTTGCCGTCGTAAAGGTCCAGATCGAGCACGTTTACATTGCCAAGGGCATTGTAAATTTTTTCGGATTCTGCCTTTACAAAATCATTCAGTCCCCACCATTCGTGGATAACGAGAATGTAGTTGTTGGTAGGATTTTTAGCCATCAGGATGTAGGCATTGGCATCCTTGCCGCCGGTTGTTTGGTAGGTAATGGCTTTGCCAATAGTGCTTTGAAAATGAAATTTGATCGGATTTTTATGCGACATCCGGAAATCTTTATTGGAGGCCAGCATAGCAAACTGTTGTGTTGCCGATTGTTTACAACATGCCATTTTACTTTGACTAAAAGCCAGTACACTTCCGCAAAGCAGCAATGTTAAAAGGAAAAGTTTTTTCATTGTTTTATGTTTTTTTATGTGATTTTAAAGATTGTTCAATTAAGTGGTTAAACAACCAATATTAGGGTATTTTTGTTTGCGAACATATAATAGTTACGTTAATAAATTGGCAAAGGTTGTAACTTACGCAAATCATATTTAACCAATGGACCCAGAATTTATAACCTACCAAAAATTTAACGACCCAGCTTTGGCGGAAGAACTTGCTGAACAATTAGATAAACATCATATAGCTTATGCGCTGGATGAAGAATCATTCAGGTTTGATCCCGGTATGGTTTTGAGCCATGCAACCAGGGAATATACGGTAAAAATAAAGGCGGAAGACTTTGAAAAGGTAAATGAACTGTTAAAGCAGGAAGAGATTGAAGATGTTAGCAAAATAGACCAGGATTATTATCTGTTTAGCTTTACCGACGACGAATTGATGGATGTGATAGCCAAAGCCGATGAGTGGAACCCCTTTGATATAGTGCTTGCCCGTAAGCTGCTTGCCGAAAGGGGTAAAAACATAACCGATGAACAAATAGCAATAATTCACAAAAAAAGAATTGAGGAATTAAAAGCGCCGGATGCGCCGCAAACCTTTTGGATAGTTATTGGATATTTGGTTGCTTTGGTTGGCGGTGTAATGGGAATTTTTATAGGCTGGTATTTATTTAAAGGCAAAAAAACACTGCCTAATGGCGAAAGGGTTTTTGAATACAGCGAGAATGACAGGCACCACGGTAAACGGATATTTTATTTATCGATTGTAGTTTTTGTGATTGCTGTTGGGTTTAAGTTAGCGCCGGTGTTTTCGAAAAATTATTAATTACCGAAGAGTAGATTTGCGAAGTTTTTAAAACTTCGCAAATCTTTAAACCTGCTTCGTGAGTGACTGTATTACCTTATCGGCCGTTAAGCCTAACCCATCGGTAATAACCGTAGCCTGCATATAAAATGGATCCCTTTCAGTTAGTTTATCAGCAATAAAAGTTACCAATGCTTCGCCATGTTTTTCGCGCAGCAGGGGGCGTTTTTCCTTTTCTTTTTCCAGTCGGCCGGCTAAGGTTTTAGCGGGCAGTTTAATGTAAACTGATTGGCCATGGGTATTTATCCATTGTATATTGTCAAAAAAACAAGGCAGACCACCACCAGTGGATACTACCGCATTTTCGGGATAGCTGGTTTGTTTTAACACTGCTGATTCCAGCTTGCGGAAAGATTCTTCTCCATATTGGGCGAAGTATTGCGTAATGGTCATGCCTTCCTGTGCTTCCAGGATATGGTCAAGGTCCATAAAATCTACACCCAGGCGGTTTGCAAGCCGGCGACCTAAGGTGGTTTTACCGCTGCCCATAAAGCCTATCAGGAAAATGAGGCCCAAGCCTTTAGTGGTCTCTTTAAAATTCTTATCCATTATTATACAAATCTACGGATCAGGATAGTTTGGTAAACCCCACTCTTCACCCGCCCCAAGGTAGGAATCGCTCGGGGCCACCGCTTTTTCCTCAGGCTATGAACCATGAACTACACAAGCTTCACCCTCGGATCGACCCAAACATAAATAATATCCACCAAAATATTTATCACCACAAAAATAAAGGCAATAAACAGGATAGAACCCATCACCACCGGGAAATCTGCCATCTCCAATGCGTCAACCGTGGTTTTCCCCAGGCCATTATAGCCAAATACATATTCTACAAAAAAAGAGCCCGCCAGTAGTGAGGCAAACCAGTTGGCAATAGCGGTTATTACGGGGTTAAGGGCGTTTTTTAACGCATGGCGGTAAATAATGGCATTATTACTTAAACCCTTGGCTTTAGCCGTGCGGATATAATCCTGCGCCAGCACATCAAGCATAGCGTTGCGGGTAAGCTGCACAATGATGGCCAGCGGACGCAGACCCAAGGTAACCATGGGCAAAATTAGGTTGCGCCAGCTAATAACTTCGCCCTTGAAGGGATCGTAAGTGTACAAGCTGCCCGACATGTTCAAGCCAGTATACTTCGTTAATTCGAAACCAAATATCCAGGCGATAATAATGCCGGCAAAAAACGAAGGAGCCGATACGCCTAAAGTAGAAAAGCCGATGGCCAGTTTATCAATCCAGGTATTTTGATGTACCGCGCTGATCACACCTAAAAATACCCCGATAATGATGGCAAAAAGCATAGCCGTTGTGGCCAGCACCAGGGTGTTGGGTATAACTTCGAGCAATAACTTCGCTACCTCTTTATGGGTTTGATAAGAACGCCGTAAATAGGGCCATTTTATAGCCAGCACTTTTGCCGAAGACACCCGGAACAGTTTTACATAATGATAGCGCTGTTGCTCGTTGCTGGTATTTAAGTGGATACCAATGGGCGATAGGTCGTTTAAATAATAAACAAATTGTACAGGTACAGGTTTATCCAAACCAAATTCCTTGCGTACAGCTTGTAGTGATTGTACATCGGCGCGTTGTCCCTGGGTCATGCGTGCAGGGTCCACCGGTAAAATATTGAACAGAAAAAATACCACTACCACAATACCCAGCATTACTGCCATACCATAAAATAGCTTACGGACGAGGTAGGAGACCATTGTTTCTATTGCTGAAAATATTTCTTGGTTAACTCATCCAAATTAGGCATGGAATGATAGTGCCATTTGTTAATCACTGTTCCATTCTTCATCAGGAATATTCCGGGATTGGCCCGCACCATTGTTTTTAGCGGAACGCCGTCGGCATAAAATATCTCGACAGCTAAATGATGTGCTTTGCTAAATGCCTCGGCATCAGCCGCAGAGTTTGAAGTGAGCAGTACCGTACGGGTGTTGAAATTTTGCTGTAGATTGATGGCCAGTGCGTTTAACCGGTTAATGGCATCGATATTGGTTGTGCTTAAATCATAAGCAACAATAATTACGTTATTGTATGGATTGGTGAGCAACTCATTATTGTAATTGGTGCCTTGTGCATCCTGGATACCTAAATCCATAATCTTGGGCGAAAATCCTTTTTTTACCAGCCGGCTTTCGGGTTCGCCTACTACTTCCCAGTTATTATCTTTCCAGATGTTGCTGCTCAGGTAGTCGGTGTTGTTCATCACCTTAGTTTCTTTTGTTTTTTTATTTTTAAGATGATAGGTGAGTTCAAACTCATCGGGTTTTGCGCCCGGTGGGGTTTTCATCTCATCGGGGATATTGGCGCCTACTTTATAGGGTAAAAAATCAATTACCGGTAAAAAGTTGTAGGTATATAAGCCCAAACCCACGGATATAATGGCGGCTAATATCAACAGCATATCAGCTGTTTTGGCAATAAAAAGCGGTTGTATTTGGGTGCGATTAAAAAACAGCAGCAATATCAGCAACAGCAAAAACAAATCTTTGCTGAACGACTGCCAGGGTGTTAACGGAATAGCATCGCCAAAGCAGCCGCAGGTTTGCACAACCTGGAAGTAGGCCGAATAAAATGTTAAAAATGCAAAAAAGATGATAAGCAGTAATAGGCCCCATGCTACCGATTTAGCGCGAACGCCAATTAATAATGCAAAGCCCAATACCATTTCCAATGCGCACAGTACAATGGCCAATGTTAATGACAGTCCACTTAAAAAAGTAAGGTGAAAAACCTCAAAATATTCTTCCAGTTTGTACGAAAAGCCCAGTGGATCGTTAATTTTAACAAGACCGGAAAATATAAAAAGCAGCCCCACAAATATCCTGGCTGCCCATAGCCACCATGTTGTTGAATTATTATTGATTTTATTCATTTTCTTTGTTGAAATGTCGTACTTTTTGTTGTAAAGTTGGAACGTTGTAAAGTTGAAATGTTATTTTAATATTCACCAACTTTAAAACATTACAACCTTTCAACATTACAACAATTTACCAGTGGCTAAAGATACATTTTTTCGGAAAAAGGAAACCTTAAATGCGGGCGGCAGGCTGATTGATTTAAGCCATCCCAAAGTAATGGGCATTATTAACCTAACGCCAGATTCTTTTTATGCAGGGAGCCGGAAGCAGGGGATTGATGAAGCACTGATGCAAGCGGGGAAAATGCTGGATGAGGGTGCTGCTTTTTTGGATATCGGCGCTTATTCGTCACGCCCCGGTGCTGATGATATTTCGGTGCAGGAGGAAATGGACCGTTTGTTGCCGGTTGTTGAAGCCATTGCTTTGAATTTCTCTGACGCGGTTTTGTCTATCGATACCTTTCGCGCACAAATAGCCGAAGCAGCCATTGTTGCTGGGGCACATATCATTAATGATATTTCCGGAGGTCAATTAGATGCCGATATGTTTGCCACTATTGCCCGCCTGCAGGTTCCTTATATTTTAATGCATACCAAAGGGACCCCGCAAAATATGCAGCAACTGGCGAATTATGAAGATGTTTTTGCGGAGGTATATGATTATTTTGCTGATAAATATCACCAGCTAAAACAGCTTGGCGTACACGATGTGATTATCGATCCCGGTTTTGGCTTTGCTAAAAAGCCGGAGCATAGCTATGCGCTGATGAGTCGTTTACAGGATTTCGGTGCGTTGCAATTACCCTTATTGACGGGCATATCCCGCAAAAAAATGATTTATGGGTTATTGGGTAATACTGCAGCCGATGCCTTGAATGGCACCACGGTGTTGAATACCATTGCATTAACGAAAGGTAGCAATATATTGCGTGTTCATGATGTAAAGGAAGCAGTAGAGGCTGTTAAGATTTGGGAGATGTGTCAAGTCTGAAGTCTTGAGTCGAAAGTCTTAAGTTTTTAGAAAGGAACAAACTATCTTGTACCTCAATTATTATTGAAAAATCATGATTACAATGACAGACACTGAAGTAAAGCAAAAAGGCTTATATGCTTTGCTCAACGCATTAGGCGAGGTAGACGCGGACCGTTTTATTACCTTATTAAACAGAGAGCCTTTTGACTACACCATTTGGCAGCGCGACATTTTTGAGAATATGGACGTTAATGAAATAAGTTCAAAAGCTATGGCGCTTAGAAAGAAAAGTTCATAATCTTATTACTTACAAAACTTACTGATATTATCTTTTGCTGGTGCATAACCCAAATTGGCCGCTTTATTCCAGTCGGCGCAAGCGCCGTCTTTATCGCCCGCATGGTTCCTGGCATCAGCGCGGTTACTGTAAGCTTCTTTATATTCGGGGTACAAATCTATTGCTTCATTAAAGTCTTTTATCGCATTTTCATAATCGCCACCAAGGCTTTTCGCCTCACCTATGGCTTCGTATATGTTTGATTTAAATAAGTAGCTGTTTGGTATTTGTGTATCCTTAAAAAGAGATAGTGCTGCCGTAAAATCTTCAATAGCACTTTTATAATCGCCTATCTTCAATAGCGCGTGTCCCCTGTTCATATAAGTGGCCTGATCGGCTTTTATCGCGATGGATTGTGTATAGCTGTTAATAGCACCCTTATAATCCTTCATTTCCTGTTTGACAATACCTATGCTATTATAGTATATCCATGTATATTTTTCATCTAACGAAGCAGCTGATTTATAATCTTGTATGGCGCCTTCATAATCCTTAAGCGTCCATTTGGCGCTGGCCCTGTTGGCATAGGCATTGATGTTTTTAGGGGCGAGCGATATGACTTCGGTATTATCCTGAATTGATCCTGCGTAGTCCTTTAAGTTGTATTTAGCGTTAGCCCTTCGCTGAAAAGCAATCGGGCTGTTGGGTTCCAATGCTATCCATTGATCATAATCAGCAATGGCAGCCTTTTTATCAAGCGCTGACAGATTGATAAATGCGCGTTCGTTATATGCGTTAACATCTTTCGGGTTTATAACAAGCGCATCTGTAAGGTCGGCTACGGCGCCTTTATAATTACCCTGGAGGTCCTTTGCCTTTGCTCTTTTATGATAGGCATCTGCATATTTGGGGTTTAGCGATATAGCCTGGCTGAAGTATTCTTCAGCTTCGCGGTATTTGGCGCTGTCCAATTTTTGGTTCCCAAGTTTAAAATACTTTTTCGCTGTTTGGGAAAAGGTTAATGCAGGGAAAAGCAGGATTAGGATTAATAGATTTTTCATTGGCACAATTTAATGGCTTCCTTCAAAAATACAAATAATAGAACGATACTGGTTATCAACGTTATCCCACCAATTCCATCATCTTTAAAATGCTATCTACATATTCGCGGTTGTTGGCCAGGCGCGGTACTTTATGCTGATTACCTAACTTACCTTTGCCCTTCATCCAGTTAAAGAAAGTTCCTTGCGGGGCCTTTCGTACTATTGGGCGGCGCAGGGCCATATCTTTAAAGCGCTTGGCATCATAGTCGGAATTGATACGGCGCAGGGTTTGGTCCATAATGTCAACAAAACGCTCAAATTCGGCGGGCTTTTTTTCAAATTCAATAATCCATTCGTGGGCACCACATTCGTCGCCGTTAAAGTATACCGGGGCAGCTGTATAGTCGCGAATGATTGCGCCGGTTTGCTGACAGGCTTCATCAAGGGCTCGCTCGGCATTATCAATAATCAGTTCTTCGCCAAAGGCATTGATAAAGTGTTTGGTGCGACCTGTTACCTGTATCCTGAAAGGCGATAATGAGGTAAACCTTACGGTATCGCCAATTAAATAGCGCCAAAGCCCGGCATTAGTGCTGATGATGGGGGCATAGTTTTTACCGAGTTCCACTTCATCCAATATCAGAGTTTTGGGGCTTTCATCGTGCAAGTTTTCCAGGGGTAAAAACTCGTAGAAGATGCCATAATCAAGCATCAGTAACATCTCTCCTGGTTCCTTTGTATCCTGTATTCCAAAAAAACCTTCGGAGGCGTTGTAGTTTTCCAGGTAATACATATCCTCATTCGGGATCAGTTTTTTAAACTGCTCGCGGTAGGGCGTAAAGTTTACCGCACCATGAAAATACATCTCGAGGTTGGGCCAAACTTCCAGCAGGTTTTTTTTGCCGGTTATTTCCAGTATGCGTTTAAACAACAGTATATTCCAGGTGGGTACGCCGCTCAGACTGGTTACGTTAACATCCTTAGTGGCGTAAGCCATGCGTTCAATTTTTTCTTCAAAATCGTCCAGCAGGGCTATGTCGAGGTGCGGTGTACGGTGAAACTCGGCCCAAAGGGGGAGGTTTTTCATCAGCACAGCCGACAAATCGCCAAAGGAAGTATCAGGATGAAACTCGCTTACCTGCTGACTGCCGCCCAGGGTCAAAATCTTCCCGGTAAACATACGGGCATTGGGTACGTTATTAAAGTAGATGGTGAGCAAATCCTTGCCGCCTTTAAAATGGCATTCCTCCAGCGCTTCCTCGCTTACGGGGATATACTTACTGCGGTCGCTCGTGGTGCCCGATGATTTTGCAAACCAGCGGATTTCCGATGGCCAAAGCACATTTTGTTCGCCCCGCAGCATGCGCTCGATATAGGGTTTTAGCGTATCGTAAGTTTGTATGGGTACCCGTTCTTTAAACTGGGCCAAATGGGTAATGCTTTTAAATCCATATTTTTTGCCCCACTCGGTGTTTTCAGCCGATGATATTAACTGTTCAAACCATTCTTCCTGTACCTCGTTAGGATATTTCATAAAAAGCTCTATCTGGTGAATACGCTTTTTCATGAACCAGGTAAATACCGAGTTAAAAATCTCCATAGGCTATCGCGATTAAAATCCGCCTGTAGTTGGAGGCGGAAATACTTTTCTTTTCAAAACAAAATTTGCACCCAGGTAAACCTTGCGCACCATCTCATTTGCCGCCAGCACTTCGGGTTCGCCCGATTCTAATATTTTACCCTCAAAAAGCAGGTAGGCCCGGTCGGTTATCGAAAGGGTCTCCTGCACATTATGGTCGGTTATTAATATACCTATGTTTCGGTGTTTTAACTTGGCCACCATGGCCTGTATTTCTTCAACCGCAATTGGATCGACACCCGCAAAAGGTTCATCCAATAATATAAAGTTTGGTTCGGCCGCCAGGGCCCGGGCAATTTCGGTACGCCGGCGCTCGCCACCCGATAGCAGATCACCACGGTTGCGACGCACCTTGTGCAAGCTAAATTCGTCTATCAGTTGTTCCAGTTTGTCCTGCTGCCGGGCTTTTGGCATATTGCCCATTTCCAGCACTGCCTTTATATTATCCTCAACCGAAAGTTTCCGAAAAACCGAAGCCTCCTGCGCCAGGTAGCCAATCCCCTTTTGCGCGCGGCGGTACATCGGGTCGTTAGTGATGTCTTTATCATCCAAAAAAATAGTGCCTTCGTTTGGTTTTATCAGGCCCACAATCATATAAAACGAAGTAGTTTTCCCGGCGCCGTTAGGGCCAAGCAAACCTACAATTTCGCCTTGCGCTACGTTGAAAGACACATCGTTTACAACGGTACGCTGTTTATATTTTTTTAATAAATTTTCTGCCCGAAGGATCATTTATTTGGGGATTACAGTGATTAAATTTTGATTACAGTGATTATTTTTTTTGATTACATTGATTTTTGATCACAGATTTACGCTGATTTCTTTGATTACGCAGATTGCCTTTGTTAGCCATCTTTTACCTTTCAGCTTTATCCTCTACTTTAGGCTATGAACTATGAACCATCAGCTATGAACTCCCTAATCACTAAATCTCATTCCTTTTATATTCAATTGTATCGATCTCCGCTCTTGCCATACGTTTTCTTCTATAGAATAACAAATGTCAAAAGGTACATCTTTTTTTATTTTAGATAACTGTTCGCCCTGGTTAAAAGCTATTGCCGCAAAACCCGGCGAACCTTCCTGTATTACGGTCATCTTAACATGGCTTTCGCCAACCAGACCGGCAATGCCGCTAACATACACATTTTTGCTAAGGAAAACAGGCGCCATATTCTCGGGACCGAAGGGTGCAAATTGGTTCAATACGCGGAAAAATTTGGGTTCTATCTGGCTTAAACGTAATTCGGCGTCAATTTGTATCTGTTGTATTAATTGTTCGGGTTTTATACTTGCCGATACTACTTCTTCAAATCTGTCGGCAAATGCTTCCACGTTTTCCGGATGCATGGTGAGCCCCGCCGCATATTTATGGCCGCCAAATTGAATCAGCAAATCGCTGCATCCGCACAGCGCTTCGTACAAATCAAATCCGACGACTGAACGCGCCGAACCGGCCACATGTCCGTTTGAACGCGTAAGCACGATAGTAGGCCGGTAATACTTCTCGGTTAGCCGCGATGCTACAATCCCGATAACACCTTTATGCCAGTTCTCGCTATATACAACGGTCGATTTACGGCTTATTAATGCTTCATCATTATCAATGATACTTAGCGCCTCGTCGGTGATATGCAAATCGTGGCCCTTGCGCTCAGTATTGCGTACGTTTATCATCTGGCTTTTTTCTTTGGCCACATCGGTATTATCCGTAATCAGCAACTCAACAGCATGTTTGGCATCATCAATGCGCCCGGCGGCATTAATGCGCGGACCTAATGAAAAAACAACATCCGATATGGTGTAGTTGGTTGTTTTACCAGCCACTTCCATCAGCGTTTTTACGCCTATACAGGGATTACTATTTATTTTTTGTACCCCGAGGTGGGCCAGTACCCGGTTTTCGCCGGTGATGTGCACAATATCGCAGGCTATGCTGATGGCGGCTAAATCATAATAGCAGCTCACTTCCTCAAACGGAATGTCATTTTTTTCGGCATAAGCCTGTATCAGCTTAAAGCCGATGCCACAGCCCGAAAGTTCTTTATAAGGATAATCACAGTCCTGACGTTTAGGATCCAATACCGCTACCGCCGCAGGCAATTCATCCCCTGGCAAGTGGTGGTCACAAATGATGTAATCAATGCCTTTGGTATTGGCGTAAGCAATTTTATCAACCGATTTTATTCCGCAGTCCAGCGCTATAATCAGGCTAAAGCCGTTTGCTGCTGCATAGTCAATGCTTAGCGTGGATATGCCATAGCCTTCTTTGTATCGGTCGGGGATATAATATTCCAGGTTATCGCAATAGTTTTTAAAGAAACCGTAAACTACCGAAACTGCGGTGGTGCCGTCAACATCATAATCACCATATATCAATATTTTTTCGCCGGTGGCAATGGCAGTTTCTATACGCAAAATGGCTTTTTCCATATCAGCCATCAGGAAGGGATCGTGCAGGTGACGCTCGTCGGGCCGAAAAAACAGGCGGGCTTCTTCGTAGGATTTAATTCCTCTGTGTATCAGTAGGCTGCTTAAAACGGTATCGATATTGAGGGCGGCGGCTAATGCTTGTATTTCTTGTTCATCGGCATTATCCCTTATTGCCCACCGTTTATTCATATCTTTGTGTTTAAAAAAAGTAAAGATAAGGCAAATATAAATGAAAATATTCACCCTCGGCGAAGGCTCTTACTCTGTTGATGCCACTAAAAAATTTATTCCCTTTAACCCCGAAACTGATAACTTCAGGGAGCGGCCGGCATCCTTATTTATTCACGTAAATCCTTTTCTGATAAAAACAGACACCGACCTGATTGTGCTGGATACCGGGCTTGGCTATAAAGATACCCGCGACGAATTGATTATACATCAGCATATCCGCAACGCAGGTTTCGATCCGGATGACGTAACTTTGGTTTTAATGTCGCACCTGCATTACGATCATTCGGGTGGCTTGGTAGTTGAGCATAGTGGCAAACTAAATCCCAGTTTCCCTAATGCCGAACATGTAATTCAGCAAAAAGAGTGGGAGACAGGCCTTTCGGGTAAATCGTCATCTTATCATAAAGAAATTTTTGAGGCATTAAATGGTGCAGTGAAATTAACGTTGGTTGATGGCTCGGGCGAATTCAGATCGGGCATCAGGTACGAACTGTCTGGCGGTCACTCGCCGTTTCACCAGGTGTTTTGGATGGAAATTGAAGGAACCAAATGCTTTTTTGGTGGCGATGAACTGCCGGAACCTGAACAACTGATCCGTAAGTTTGTGGCCAAGTATGATTATGATGGCCGTAAGGCAATGCAATTGCGCGAAGAATATGGTAAAAAAGCGGCCGAAGAAGGCTGGACCTGTTTATTTTATCATGCTAAATCTTTGGCAGTGGGTAACGTAAGTTACCAGGATGATCATTTTAAGATAGATCCTGCTTAAGCAGGATCTTCAACTTTAAAAAGTTCTTTTATTTTTTCCACATTTAGTGGTTTCGAGATAAAATCTTTTACCAGCGGGTATGATCGGGCTTTATTGATGTCATTGCTGAATACCGAGGACGAAATGATAAAAATTTTGCATTTGCCGGCCGGGTCAATATTTAAACGTTTGTATTCGTCTAAAAACTCCCATCCGTTCATAATAGGCATGTTTATATCCAGTAAAATATAATCGGGTAATTTTTCGGGGTCCTTGCGTTGTATCTCCACCAGCTGATCAATAGCAAACTTACCGTTAAGGCAGGCCATTATCTCAGTATTTAATAAAGCTTTCTTTATTAATTTTATTGAAATGAAGTTGTTTATTTCATCATCATCAACGAGTAACACACTTACGGATCTGCTATTAAAGTTCATATATCAATCTATTCTGATATTGCTTTATACGGTACAAAAATTTAAAAGGTTATGCCTTTTATGAATAGCACACAGATAAATCAGTTAATAGTATCCGGGGGTAACGCACTATTAATATCATTTAATTCATCCTTAGCTATTGTGCAATAATAATCAATCGGTTATTTAATTGGTTAATATTGATTAAAATTAATATTTTAGACTGAACAATGCAACTTATCATGAAAAAAATTCATTTGCTCTTTTTCTTTCTCGTTACCGCCTTTCAATTTGCCTATAGCCAAAAATCAGATGATTTTGAGTTAAAAACTCATGGATTAAGCAAATATACAGGGTATTACAGTTTTTACTGGGACGAAAAAACAGGGCGCATATTGTTAGAAATTGATAAATTCAATACCGAATTTCTATATGTTAACTCCCTTCCGGCCGGCGTTGGATCAAATGACCTGGGGTTGGACCGCGGACAAATAGGGGATAGCCGTATTGTAAAGTTTATTAAATCGGGGCCAAAAATTCTTCTGGTGCAGCCCAATTATGCATACCGGGCAGTAAGTAACAATGCTGATGAACGAAAATCGGTAGAGGAAGCTTTTGCGCAATCGGTTATTTGGGGTTTTAAAGCCGAGGCGCAGGACAGCAGCAGGGTCTTAATTGATTTTACGCCTTTTTTGCTGCGTGATGCTCATGGCATTGCCGACAGATTAGGCGCTGCCAACCAGGGGAATTATAACCTTGATGAAACACGGTCGGCCGTTTACCTGCCTAACACCAAGAGTTTCCCCGATAATTCGGAGTTTGAGGCCACTATTACCCTAACCGGGAAGGCTAAGGGGGCCGAAATTAGTTCGGTAACGCCCGACCCAAATGCGGTAACGGTGCGGATGCATCACTCATTTATTAAATTACCCGATGATAATTATAAACCGCGATTATTTGATCCGCGGTCGGGGTTTTATGATAACGCATATATGGATTATGCCACACCGATAGACCAGCCTATTGTAAAACATTTTATAACACGCCACCGCCTGCAAAAGAAGGACCCATCGGCTGCGATGAGCGAACCGGTAAAACCCATCATTTATTATGTTGACCGCGGCGCACCCGAGCCTGTTCGCACTGCCCTGTTGGAAGGTGCAGCATGGTGGAACCAGGCTTTTGAGGCAGCCGGTTATAAAAATGCTTTCCAGGTAAAACTATTGCCCGAGGATGCCGACCCGATGGACATCAGGTATAATATTATACAATGGGTACATCGCTCAACCAGGGGATGGAGTTATGGTATGTCAATTGTTGACCCACGCACCGGCGAGATTATTAAAGGCCAGGTTTCATTAGGCTCCCTGCGCGACAGGCAGGATTTTTTAATTGCCGAAGGCTTTTTACAACCTTATGAAGATGGAAAACCAGTTAGCGATGGTATGATGAAATTAGCCATTGCCCGTTTGCATCAGCTTGCAGCACACGAGGTTGGGCATACTTTGGGTATGCAGCATAATTTTGCCTCCAGCGTAAATAACCGCGCTTCGGTAATGGATTACCCACCACCGTTTGCCGGATTGAAGGCTGACGGTACGATTGATCTGTCTAACGCCTACACCACCTCCATTGGTGGCTGGGATAAACGGGCCGTCCTTTATGCCTACCAGGATTTTGCGCCAGGTACCGACGAAAATGCGGCATTAAAGAACATTATGGCCGAAACGCTGAAACAAGGCTTTTTATATATTACCGACGAAGACGCCCGGCCCGAGGGGGGCGCTCACCCGCTGGCCCACTTATGGGATAACGGTACCAATGCAGCCGATGAGCTAAACCGGCTGATGGTGATCCGCAAGCACATACTGGATAATTTCTCGGAAAAGGCCATAAGGCAGGATGCACCGATGGCTACGCTGGAGGAAGTTTTGGTGCCTATGTACCTGCTGCAACGTTACCAGGTGGAGGCGGCGTCAAAAATGTTAGGCGGACTATATTATACCTATGCGGTAAAGAACGACGGACAGGTGACAACCAAATTTATCCCCCCAGCCGAGCAATGGAAGGCGTTTAACGCGCTGATGACCACCATCAGCCCGGAAGCGTTGGCGCTGCCCGAAAAGCTGATTGAAAAAATACCTCCCCGGCCCGATGGTTATCCGCGCACAAGGGAAATGTTTAAATCGCGCACAGGTTTAACTTTTGATCCATTAGGCGCTGCTGAATCCGCAGCAGGCACCACGTTGGCCTTTATGCTGCAGCCACAACGGGCAGCACGGTTGGTTGAATACCGGGCACGTGACAGCAGCCAGCCCGGCTTGATAGCGGTGTTGGATAAGTTGATAGCCCAAACCTGGAAAACTCCGCAGCTACCCGGTTACAAAGGCGAGATATCTCGTACTGTTAATAACCTGGTTTTAAAACAACTACTGATATTGGCCGCAAATTCGCAGGCTACTGAGAACGTAAGAGGTATTGCATTAATGGAAATTGATAGTTTAAAAAAGTGGATGAACAGCGCGGTTAAATCGTCGACCGAAAATCAAAGAGCTAATTTGCTATTTGGCTTATCGCAAATTGAAGCTTTTGAGAAAAACCCGGATCAATTTAAACCTGCACCTGAATTAAATATGCCTGATGGCAGTCCGATTGGGAGTGATGAATAAATGATCATATCGCTTAAGCCTTACGAAGTAATTAAAACATCGTAAGGTTTAATTTTTATTTAGCCAGCACCATAATTTGCGGAGTGCTTTGGCGTGTATAAACCAGCGCCCCGTTATAGGTAACCGAACTGAGCACCATGAATGGGCAACATCCACCGGTTGTACCGGTTTTAAACAGTAAAATATCGATCGGTTTATCGGCAACCTGCATGGTTACAGTATCTACAGGGTGGGCCGGCACCACAAATACAGTAAAGAGCCTGGTTGTAGAGTCGGCCCGCAAAATGGCGGAATCAGCAACTCCGTTTATAATGTGTTTCATTTTTAGCTGGCTGGCTTTATAAGGGCCACCCCAAAAAAGATCCTGGCCGGTTGTTTTATCAACCACTTTAAAACTCACGTTTGGAATTACTGCTGCTATCGCGGGACATATCCCGCTGCATTTGGTGACACTGGTTGAACTGCATCCTGTTCCAATAATGGAAAATAACAAAAGGGAAGCAAGGAAATACATTGATGGTTTCATAGCGACAACGTTGATAAATATAATAGCATTACGTGTTAAATCTTTGCACCGTAACAGCTTATTCATTAAATAGTTGCCCGGGAGGCGCTCATTTAGCTGAAAGCCGCCGCCCTGCATTTTCACATGCCCCTCTGCTATAAATTACCGGTGATGCAACCAATTTTAACAATATTTCATCTTAACCATATAACCCTCAATATTTTAATAAGATGAAAAAAATACTATCCAACAGAAAATCAATACTGTCTATTCTGCTCATGTTGTGTTTTGCATGTACAGTACAAGCACAGAATAAAACAAAACGAATAGGCAACAGACCACGGTCGGGTTCGGCAAATAGCAGCTTTGATATGGTTAAGGGCTACCAGGTAGCCGTTAAAATGAACGCGGGTCACAAGCCTGTACAGTTGCTGCAATTGAATTTTGATGCTGAAAATGTTAGTGCCGACAGTATTAAATTTAAAGTGAACGTTTACGAATTTGACGGCATTACGCCCGGAGAAAATTTAATTAAACAGGATGTTATTGGCACCATACCCGAAGGAAAAAACCGCGTAAATGTTAATTTGGAACCGTACAACATTACCGCGAAAGGAAGTTTACTGGTGGCTGTTGAATGGTTAAAAAGCGGCCATGCCGAAAATCACTTTGCCATTGGCTTATTTAACGGCGGCACCTACCTGTTTAAAAATAATCAATGGAAAAAAGTCCCCGTCGCCGGCGTTGATTTTAACATGCTGGTGCGGAAGCTAAGCAGGGCGTGAGAGTCTCCTGTTAGGATGTATGAGCCATGATTCGCAGGATTTGAGGATTACAGGATAATAGTAAGATATAAAATGCTTATGTCATGGCAATCCTTAAATCCTGCGAATCAAGGTTCATATAATCACCGTAATCTTCACAAAATCGCCGTAATCCCCAAATAAAAAAAGCCCGAAGAGATATCTCCCCAGGCCTTACAGATTAAACATTGTTTTGTCTTTATTCGCCGGTGGCATGCTCATGCACACCTTCTTCGCGGAACAGCTTGGCACTGAAAAAATCGTTATTCATGCGGCTGATGTTGGTCATTTTTATTTCTTTAGGGCATTCGGCCTCGCAGGCGCCGGTGTTAGTGCAATTACCAAATCCTTCGGCGTCCATTTGCGCAACCATGGCCTGTACGCGGCTGTAACGCTCGGGTTGGCCCTGCGGCAACATGCCTAATTGGGTAACCTTTGCCGATACAAACAGCATAGCAGACGCGTTTTTACAAGCTGCTACACAAGCGCCGCAACCAATACAAGTTGCAGAGTTAAAAGCCTCGTCGGCAATTACTTTTGGGATCGGTATAGCGTTGGCATCAATAGTAACACCTGTGTTTACCGAAACGAAACCCCCAGCTTGCTGTATACGGTCGAATGCTGAACGGTCAACTGCCAAATCTTTTATTACCGGGAAGGCTGCTGCGCGCCATGGTTCAATCACAATAATTTCGCCATCGTGAAAAGTACGCATGTGCAATTGGCAGGTGGTAATAGCATTTTTAGGCCCATGCGGGTGCCCGTTGATGTACAGCGAACACATACCGCAAATGCCTTCGCGGCAATCATGGTCAAAATGGATAGGTTCGTCACCTTTATGGATCAGGCCTTCATTTACCACGTCCAGCATTTCCAGGAACGACATATCCGGCGAAATGCCTTCGGCTTTATAAGTCACAAATGCGCCCTTGGTGTCGGCATTCTTCTGCCTCCATACTTTAAGCGTCAGGTTCATGTTTCCAGTACTCATGTTTTGTTAAATTTCTTTGTCATCCTAAACAAAGTGAAGGATCTTCTGCGATGTGCTTATCGAACTATGCAAAGTTTGCACTTGCAGGATTCAGAAGATTCTTCACTTCGTTCAGAATGACAAATTGTTAATTTATTTATAACTCCTTTGAGTTAAGTGAACAAACTCAAAATCAAGGACTTCCTTATTCAATACTTCGGGCTGATTATCCCCTTTATATTCCCAGGCTGCTACGAAAGCAAAATGCTCATCATCGCGCATAGCTTCACCTTCCGGAGTTTGCGATTCCAAACGGAAGTGGCCACCGCATGATTCTTTACGCATCAGTGCATCATCTACCATCAGCTCGCCAAGTTCAAGGAAGTCAGCTACACGTCCGGCTCTTTCTAACGAAGCGTTAACTTCTTCATTAGCGCCTACAACAATGGCGTTTTTCCAGAAGTCGGCACGCAGGGCTTGTATCAAGCCTTTGGCTTTAGTTAAACCTTCTTCGGTACGGGCCATGCCGCAGTATTCCCACATAATATGGCCCAAATCGCGGTGATATTCGTTTACTGTTTTGGTGCCTTTTAATGCCAGCAATTTGTTGATGCGGGCAATCACATCCTGCTTGGTTTGCTCAAAGGCAGGGTGCTTGGTGTCAACCGGTTTTGGTCCGATAGTGGCTAAGTAATCACCTAAAGTATAAGGGATTACGAAATAACCATCGGCTAAGCCCTGCATCAAAGCAGAAGCGCCCAAACGGTTAGCCCCGTGATCGCTAAAGTTACATTCGCCTAAGGCGTATAAGCCCGGGATATTGGTGCTCAAGTTATAATCCACCCATAGGCCGCCCATTGTATAATGCACCGCAGGGTATATCCGCATAGGTTGTTTGTAAGGGTCTTCGTCGGTAATTTGATAGTACATATCAAACAGGTTACCATATTTGGCCGCTACAGCGTCTTTACCTAAGCGGTGTATCGCATCGGCAAAATCCAAAAATACTGCAAAACCTGAGCCTCCCACGCCGCGACCGTCATCCACCATTTCCTTGGCGTTACGTGAAGCCACATCGCGCGGAACAAGGTTACCGAATGAAGGATATTTGCGTTCAAGGAAGTAATCACGGTCGTCTTCCTTAACCTGGTCGGCCCGGATAGCGCCTTTGCGCAATTGCTCGGCAACTGCGACTGTTTTTGGCGCCCAAACCCGGCCGTCGTTACGCAACGACTCGGACATCAGCGTCAATTTCGACTGATGATCACCCGTTACCGGGATACAGGTTGGGTGAATTTGTGTATAGCAGGGGTTAGCAAAATATGCACCACGTTTGTGCGCCCGCCATGCAGCAGTAACATTTGAGCCTATTGCATTGGTCGACAGGTAAAACACGTTGCCGTAACCGCCTGTGCAAAGCAATACGGCATGGCCGCTATGGGTTTCAATTTCGCCTGTTATTAAATTACGGGTAACAATACCTTTGGCTTGTCCGTCAACGGTCACCACGTCCAGCATTTCGGTACGGGTGTACATTTTTACCTTGCCCAAATGTATCTGGCGGTTTAAGGCTGAGTAAGCACCTAATAATAGTTGTTGTCCGGTTTGTCCGCGTGCATAAAACGTACGCGAAACCTGCGAGCCACCAAATGAACGGTTATCCAGTAAGCCACCGTATTCGCGGGCAAATGGAACACCTTGTGCAACACATTGGTCGATAATATTTACCGATACTTCGGCCAGACGGTACACATTGCCTTCGCGGGCACGGTAATCTCCACCTTTAATGGTATCGTAAAATAAACGATAAACACTATCGCCATCGTTTTGATAATTTTTGGCAGCATTAATACCCCCCTGCGCAGCAATAGAGTGTGCACGACGCGGGCTGTCCTGGAAACAGAATGCCTTTACATTATAACCCAGTTCGGCTAACGAAGCCGCAGCAGCGCCGCCTGCAAGGCCGGTACCTACTACAATAACATCGTATTTACGCTTATTGGCCGGGTTAACCAGTTTTAAGTTAAATTTATGCTTGCTCCATTTTTCGGCTAATGGACCTTCAGGAATTTTAGCGTCTAAACTCATCTCTTTTATGTTTTTTAGAGGCAAGAAATCAAGCGTCAGGAATCAAGAAATCACTTTTTCAATCTTGGCTCTTGCATCTTGTTGTCTTGATTCTATCTTATTTTAAGCTTTGTATATAATAAACCACCGGCATTGCCGCAAAACCAAGCGGAATGATTACCGCAAACAACCATGTGCCAATTGCCGAAACTATTGGCGTGTACTTACGGTGCACCCATCCCAGCGTACGGAACGCACTTTGAAAGCCATGCAATAAGTGGAATGAAACAGCAAACATGGCAATCACGTAAAATATCACGTAGATTAAGTTGCTGAAACTGCTTGCCACCCGTGCATGCAAATCCTTTACCCGTACAATTTCAACATTGTTTTCTACCGATACGGACTTTTCAAAGCCTGGGGAGGCCTGATAAATGCCAGATTTAGTTTCACCTGTTGCCAAATCGGTTTTGTACTCCTTAAAACCCAGCTTATCGCTGAATTTATAGTTGAACCAAAAATCGCCCATGTGGATGACCAAAAACAAAAACAAGATAGACCCCAGCAGGCCCATGTTTTTTGACGACCAGGTTGCCGTTGACTTGTTTACTTCGGCATACCTAACCGGGCGGGCCTTTCGGTTTTTAATGGTTAAAATTAAAGCATAAAGCGCATGTACCAGTATCGACAGGTACAGCAGGTAGGCAATAACTTCAATCGGCGGGAAATGCGTAAGGAAATTGGCGTACACATTAAACCCGAAACCATCATCATTACTGAACAATAAAAGGTTGCCGCCAAGGTGCACAATTAAAAAAGTACACAGAAACAAGCCCGTTAAAGCCATGATCAGCTTTTTGCCCAACGATGAGTTAAAGGTTTGTTTAAATTCGCTCATTAGAAATCAGATTTATTGGGGCAAAAGTATTTAATATATGCCAAAAGATACAAATGGATTTAGCTTATTGAATAGCATTTAGCTATTTAGAAACAATCTAAAAAGGTGGTGCGCCCGGGGGCGCATTTTTTAATGATTAATTTGCTTTATTTGTATCCAGTTAAATCAAGATTAAACCCGCAATGCGCCAAATTAAACCACCTAAGCCCGGAAAGTACATTGACCTTTTAGTTGACTTTGCGTTCAAGAAGATATTTGGCAGTGACCCCAATAAAGATTTACTGATAGCGTTTTTAAATGCCATTTTTATAGGGCGAAAAGTGATAGTTGATTTGATTTATAATAAAAATGAGCATCCCGGCGAATCGGGGTATGAAGGCGGCGTTATATTCGATTTACTTTGCACTGGTGATAATGGTGAAAGGTTTTTGATAGAAGTTCAACGTGGCACACAAGGGCGGTTTAAGGAAAGGGCCTTGTTTTATGCCGCGAGGTTAATAAGCGATCAGGCTCCAAAAGGTGACCGTGCCGGGTGGGCCTATGATATCGACGAGGTTTACCTCATTGCGTTGTTAGAGGATTTTATACTGGAGGGTAGTAAGGCTGATGAATATATGCACGATATTTGCCTTTGCAACAGGAAAACCGGTGAAATATTTTACGATAAATTAGGGTTTACATACATCGAATTACGTAATTTTGTTAAGATTGAAGAAGAACTGGAAAGCGATTTGGATAAATGGCTTTACGTGCTGAAAAACATGAGCCGTTTTGAAAAGATACCCGTTTATCTGCGAAAGCCAATATTTGAAAAACTATTTAACATTGCCGAATACAGCAATTTAACCAAGGAGGAAAAAAAGATGTACGATAGTAATTTAAAATACAAATGGGACAATGAGAACGTGCGGGCGTATGAGAAAGAATTGGCTGCTAAAGAAAAGGAAATAGCAGTGAAGGAAGCAGTTGAGCAACAACACGCGAAAGAAGTTGAGAACATGAGAAATGTTGCCAGGGAGCTAAAAAAAGAGGGGCTAGGCGCTGAATTCATCGCGAAAACCACAAAGCTTCCTATTGAGGAAATAGAAAAGCTATAATTTCAATTCAAAAATCCTTAACAGTTGCAGAATACACTAATTTAACCATGGAGGAAAGCAAAATGTACGATAGCAATATGAAATACAAGTGGGACAATGCGAATGTGAAGGCGTATGAAAGGGTGATAGCTATTAAGGAGAAGGAGGAAGCAGTTAAGGCAGCAGTAAAAAACGTGCAGGAACAAGTGAACATCCGATGGATAGAAAAAATGAAGAACATGGCAATCGAATTGAAGAAAGAGAAAAAATACCTGCTGCTAAAATTTCAAAATACACCGAACTTTCGATCGAAGAAATAGAAAAGCTATAATTATACTTCAGGTCCTTATCATCAATGAAATACCTTTCAATTCCACTATTCGCCATCCTGCTAAGCGGCTGCATTAAAAAAGCCGATATTGAATTTACCGGCGAAGCGCCCGGCGTTAAAAGCGGCGTTTTTATCGTCAAAACCGTTAGCGACAGCACGGTTTACGGCGAGAATATTAAAGACGGTAAATTTGCCGTTTCGAAAAGGCCGCTCAAATATCCCGGTTACTACACTATAAACGTTACGGACGATGCTAATAACGATAATCACTCTCCTTTTGAGGTTTATTTGGAAGGCGGAAAGTATAAAATCGAGACTGAGGAGGGTAAATTGTATAAATATCCTAAAATAACCTCGAGCTCAAAAATACAGGAACAGCTTTCGGCCTTTTATACCATAGTTGATAAAGTAAGTTCGGGGACCGCGCAGGTGGTAAAACAAATAAACCAGGAAATAAAAGATAAGGAAAAAAGCTCGTCGCCACAGGAATATACGCGGATGCTGAATAAACTTACCGATGCGCAAAATAACATGCTTACCAATAACGTGGTAGCATTTAAGCAGTTTATTGCGGCCTATCCAAACAGTGAAATCAGCGCGCATTTAATGGGCAAACTCAACTATGATGATGACCCTGCTACGTATTATGCCATTTATAAAACACTTACACCGGCAGCCCGGAACTCGGACGAAGGTAAAGAACTTGGCGAGCGGCTGGGTCATTTGGTTAAGCTGGTGGTTGGTGCAAAAGCTCCGGCCATTGTTGGCAACACGCCGGATGGAAAGCCGTTTGACCAAAAAAGTATTAACAGTAAGGTAATTGTAGTCGATTTTTGGAAGGTAGGTAATGATTTTAGCAAACAAAATCATCTGCAATTTGCAGATATTTTGAACAGGATTAAGGATCCGAAAAAGCTGGCTATAGTGAGCGTTTCGCTTGGTTCCAGGAAAGATTGGTGGACCTATGCCATAACCCAGGATAATTTGACCTGGACACAAGTTACCGATTTAAAGGGTGATGATTCGCCAAACGCCGCTAATTGGAATATTACCCAAATCCCCACTTATTATCTTTTAGATAGTAACTGGAATATTGTTGAACGCAATATTGACATAGGCCGGATTGAGTTTGAAGTGAATGATTATTTGAAAAAACACAGGTAAAGGAGAAGCAAGACGGTAAGAGGCAAGATGCAAGAGAAGAAGAGCCATTAAATTCTTGGGTCTTGATTCTTGTCGTCTTTACTCTTTCCCCCTAATCTATAGCAATCACCTTATCTTTTGTTACCGCGAAAATTTTATCGGTTTTATTACTGCGGATAGCCACTTTACCTGTGAACTTTCCGAAGGACGGTAATACGGCCTGGTTGGCACCAAATGCAAAACACGGTAGTGTAACATGCGCCCGCCCCCGGCCTGTCAAACTAACGCCCGGGTGGATGTGCCCGCAAAATACGTAGCCCTTTGCCGGTTGCAAAGCATCATCTGTTTGAGGGTGATGAAGCATTAAAAAAGGTCCCATCAGCAATTCATCTTGCAAAATAATATTAAGCTGATGGTAATACGAGTCATCAATAATATCATGATTGCCTCTAACGAGGATAATTTCGAGCCTGGGAAACTGGCTTCGCCACAAAATAAACCAATCCCAGTCGTTATTCATATCGCTGTGAAACAAATCGCCAAGGAAGATTAGTTTTTCGGGTTTATGCTCGTGAATCAAATCTGACAGTACTGCCAGGTCACTTTGTTCCATATTTAACGGCACTGCTATGCCTGCTTTGCGGAAGTGGCCAACTTTACCTAAATGTACATCGGCCGCAATCAGCGCTTTTTCCTGCTGCCAGTAGACAGCTTTTTGTGGCAGTAATAGTAAATCCTGATTTAATAGATTAAAAGAGAGGGCAGTAGCGGTAGTCATCGCGCAAAAATAACAATCGATATTCATTTGTAATTATTAATGCAGTTTTTGGCAGATAATATTTACTTTCAGGGGCTGCAAAACGGGTTACTGGATTTTATCATAATACATGAAACAACATTTACAAAAAATTGACTTTTTAAGAGGCATTGCAATATTGATGGTGTTTGTATTTCATAGTGAGAGTGCCTTATATCCTGATTTTTTGGTATTAACTTATAAGCAGAATGGAATTATAAATGCACCAGGCGTCAAAAGTTTGATTTTGAACTTGTCGCCCCCCGCGTTTGGGTGGACTGGTGTCACTTTGTTTTTTATTATTAGCGGCTTTTTAATTCATTTAGGCTATTTAAGAAATCAGGATAGCTTTAGCATCCGCACTTTTTATAGCAAACGGTTTTGGAGAATATTCCCTGCATACTGGTTGGCATTGTTTTTCTTTTGTTTTTGCACCGGTGGATTTTGGTTGTATTTTTTTTATCGCACAGGGTTTGAGAATTTTGTACTTCACGTATTTGCTTTGCATAACTTACTGCCTGCCACGTTTTACACAATTAATCCTTCTTATTGGAGCATAGCCGTCGAAGTCCAGCTGTATTTAATTTATCCTGTTTTATTATATGTGCGAAAAAGAATAGGTATCGGCAAAACTTTTATATTGATTCTTTTGCTTTCGTTGACTACCTTAATGTTAGAAATTATCTTCGATAATAAAAATGTATTTGGCTATCGGTATTCGGTTATTGAATTTTGGTTCGAATGGGCAGCAGGCGCTTATATGGCTGAAGCGTATTTTAATGATAAGCGTATATTAAAAAATGCAGGCCTTTTGATTAGTTTGCTGTTGCTGTTGTTGCTGATACCCGGTAAATATTTTGTGTATACAAATTACTTTTTAATATATATAGCCACCCTGTCGTGGGTTATATTTATTGATTGGCTACTGGGCAATAAAAAAATTAAAATGGAAAGCCGTTTTTCGAAATTAATTATCAATATTGGCTTATGCAGTTACAGCATCTATTTAATACATCAGCCGTTTTTATTTGATATGGTTAATTTTTTCAATATCATTTCCAACAAACATTTAACCCGGATACTGAATATTGTTCCGGCTTTTGCCGTCATTTTTTTAATATCATGGTCTTTATATCAATACGTCGAGCTTCCTTCTGTAGCATTTGGAAATAAACTCAGAAAACGAAAGGAAAATCAGTGAAACAACACTTACTAAAGATCGACTTTTTACGGGGAATTGCTATACTGCTGGTATTCGTGTACCATTGCCAGGAAGTAATGTTTCCGGGCTACCTGGGTAGTTATAATGCCAATGGTATCATCAATACGTCCGGTACAAAAAGCATTGTCCTTAATTTTTCGCCAACCGCATTCGGATGGGCGGGCGTGGTACTGTTTTTTGTAATAAGCGGTTTTTTAATTCATTTGGGATATTTAAAAAATCAGGAAAATTTTGATGTCCGTATGTTTTACAGCAAACGGTTTTGGCGCATCTTTCCGCCGTATTGGCTAAGCTTAGTTTTTATTGGTTTTTCAACCGGCAGCCTGTGGTATTATCTTTTTTCGAAGCAGGGATTTACCGACTTTTTCTTACACCTTGTCACGCTGCATAACTTTACCGACCGTACTTTCTTTTCTATCAATAAATCATACTGGAGCCTGGCAGTGGAAGTTCAGCTGTATTTAATTTATCCATTTTTGTTGTTGATGAGGCGAAAAATAGGCATGAGGGCCTCCTTTGCCGCCACGCTCATTCTCTCCATCCTTTTGATACTGCTGGGGCTGTTTTTTAATAATTTCGGCACCGTGTTTACTTACGCCAAATCAGTTTTTGAACTTTGGTTTATATGGGCGGCCGGTGCGTATTTTGCTGAATTATATTTCAACGGAAAAACCATCCTGAAAAGAGGCGGCCTGCCCGCTTTTTTAGTTTGTGTATTACTGCTCACTATTTCTAAATATTACATTTACTTTGATTATTTTGAATATCACATAGCTACCCTGGCTTTCATCCTGTTTATCGACTGGTTTTTACAGGCGGATAACGTAACCATGAACAGTCATTTCTCAAAAAGTATGATTGCAGTGGGATTGTGCAGTTACAGTATTTATTTAATACATCAGCCTTATTTAAATAACCTGCTCCATTTTTTCGATATCATTTCACAAAAACATGCAGTAAGACTGCTCAATGTTATTCCGGCGTTCATAGTTGTTTTCTTAATTTCCTGGGCATTGTATCAGTTTGTTGAACTGCCATCGGTAGCGTTGGGGAAGAAGTTGCGGGATCGTTTGAAATAATTGCATAAAAAAGCCCGGTTTCACAACCAGGCTTTTTGTGCAAAAATGAATGATTCTATTTTATTGTACTTCGAACGGTAATACCAGCTTCGATCCATCAGGGTAGTAACCCGAGAATACAATGGTACTGGTACGAAGATTTGACAGGATTTTATCAATATCCTCAACCGAAGTAACAGGCTGCCTGTTCACCGATGTAATTACCGATCCTACAGGTATTTCGGCGTTATCAAATACACCACCGTCACGAACCTGGGTTACCAAAACACCCGAACGTACATTGAATTTCTGTTTTTCGGCAGGCGACAGCGCTTTAAAGCTGGCGCCTAATTTATTGTATAACTCCTCTGCCGATTTTGATACTGCAACCTTTGGCATTGGCATATCGGCTTTCAGTGTCACGGTAAAGCTTTTCTCTTCGTTGCCGCGCAGTACGGTTAGGTGTATCTTGTCACCAGGGCCCAAACGGCCAACACGTTCCTGTAAATCCGATGATTCATAAACCGGGTTGCCTTCAACTTTGCTGATGATATCGCCTTGTTGTACACCCGCCTGTGCAGCACCGCCACCTGGAACTACCTGATCTACATACAAACCAACGGTTTTGTCGGTTTTTAGGCGTTCGGCATTATCCTGGTTAAGCTCGGTAAATGTAACACCTACAAATCCGCGTTTTACAGCGCCAAACTTTTGAATATCATCCAGCACCTTTTTAGCAAGGTTAATAGGGATGGCAAAACCATAACCTTCGTACGAACCGGTATGCGATGCAATGGCCGAGTTAATGCCAATCAATTCGCCGTTGGTGTTTACCAACGCGCCACCGCTGTTACCCGGGTTAATAGCCGCATCAGTTTGTATAAACGATTCAATGGCTTTATTTAACCGTGGCTGATCGCCCCTGTTTTGAGTGCGGCCGAAGGGGTTTTGATTTGCGTCCTGATTATCCTCAGAGCCAATTATACCAATATTACGGCCTTTCGCGCTAATAATACCGGCAGTAACGGTTGAAGTTAACTTAAACGGATTACCTACAGCCAATACCCATTCGCCAACCCGGGTGTTATCCGAATTTCCTAATTTTACGATTGGCAAATTGCTGCCTTCAATTTTAATGAGGGCAAGGTCGGTGCTGGGGTCAGTACCGATAACTTTAGCTTTAAAATCGCGGTGATCGTTGGTCACTACTTCAATTTTTTCGGCTTTATCAACCACGTGGTTATTGGTAACGATATAGCCGTCGGGCGAAATAATTACCCCCGAACCTGAAGCCATTTGCGGCTGCATTTGCTGCGGGCGCATCTGCTGACCAAACATATCGCCAAACATTTGCTGTAACTGGCTTTGCTGATCGTTACCGGCTTTATTTGAATAGGTAGTGCGGATATAAACCACGGCAGGAGTTACTACAGCAGCCGCCTCAGTAAAATCAACCTGTCCGGCCGACGATAAATTACCCGTGGGCGGTGTTAAATGATTGCTTGTAAAATAAACTTTTTGCTTGTCCTCAAAACTCATGTTAGCGGTATACCTGTTCTCCACAAGCTTGTATGCCCCTAACGCCATAGCACCGCCAATAAATGCGGTTAATAATGTTAAACCAAACTTTTTCATCTTTCTAATTTGTTTTTCGTATTATAATTTTCAAAAACGCACCCGGAAAAGCGTCACCTTATACCGGATTATATTAAATTTTTATTTTTTACAGTAAACCGGGAATATTCTTCTCTTTTCTTTATAGGTTTACTTTTTATTTAACAAAATTAATACCATATAGACGTTATAATCAATATTAAGTTATTGAGTTTTTTGTTAAAATTTGTTAAATATAACACAACGGGAGATTTTAATTGTGAAAATACATTTTTATAAATACCAGGGTGCCGGTAACGATTTTGTTTTAGTAGATAATCGCGATAACGCTATCAACCACCACAGCCCAAAGCTGATTTCCAGCTTGTGCGACCGCCGTTTTGGCATTGGCGGCGACGGAATGATGTTTCTGCAAAACAGGGAGGGATATGATTTTGAGATGGTTTATTATAATGCCGACGGCCAGCCCAGCAGCATGTGCGGCAACGGTGGCCGCTGTATTGTGGCCTTTGCCAAACATTTGGGTGTTATTGACAGCGAAACCAACTTTTTGGCAGTTGATGGCCCGCATTATGCCAAAATTTCAGCAGAGGGCGATTGGGTGAGCCTGCAAATGATAGATGTTAACGAAGTAAATACCGACGCGGATGCTTATGTATTAAACACCGGTTCGCCGCATTATGTGCAATTGGTTGAAGGCCTAAAAGATAAAAATGTTTTTAACGACGGTAGCGCTATCCGTAATAACGACACTTATCGCGCACATGGCATCAATGTAAACTTTGTAGAACCAAACGATACCGGCTATTTTGTACGCACCTTTGAACGCGGGGTGGAAGATGAAACCTACGCCTGCGGTACCGGGGTAACTGCTGTAGCGCTGGCCATGGCCAAACATAACGGCCAAAGCGGGCACATTACAACACCCATAAAAGTTTTAGGCGGCGATTTGAATATCCGGTTTAATTATGATGGTAATAAGTTTGAAGATATTTTTTTAGAAGGGCCGGCGGTGAAGGTGTTTGAGGGGGAAGTGGAGATTTAATGGGCAGTTGATTAAGTTGGATTAAGTGAGTAGTTAAAATAATGAAAAACGAAAAAAAGGAAGCGCTGTTAGTTCAAATTGATGAATCTCTCAATAAATATGATAATGCGATATTATCTCCCGAAAAACAAGCCAAATATGATGAAATATTGCGGGTATCCGGACACCCCGGGGATGCACTGAAACGATTGATTGCAGCCGGTAAACTTCACGGTTGAGAAATTTCAATAAATATAATTGTGCAAGTGCCGCTTGCACAGTTACTATTATCGGAACGGCGCCGCGATCTCCTCAACCACCACCGGCACATTAAAATTACTATACCGTAGCCACTTAGGCGTAATTTTAAAATGAACAATGTGCGGCCAGGTATCAGCCCGCTCCCGCCCATCTTTAAAAACATTAAAATAAATTTCTTTTAAATTATCGCCTTTAGTTCCTGTTAATTCCGTTGCAATGCCTTCGTATTGTAAGGTTGTTTCGTTATCCCAGCCAATTACTAAAGCCAAATTGGGGTTTTGTATGATGTTTTGATATTTGCGCGAGGTTTTAACCGTATCAAAAACAATCTCCAAATCTTTTGAAATGGCGAAGCCTATCAACGCCGCTTCAGGTTTTTGATCTTTTGATACAGATGATATTACCGCCAGGGTATGCTGTTTTATAAAATCGTAAAAAAATTCCTTATTCATCGGGGGTTAAACTTTAATCTAATTTACATCTTTTACGGTCAGTGCTTTCTACTATTTTATCGGATTTACGGCCAATGAACTAATGAACAAATGAACCAATAAACTACCACTGTTAATAATTATTTAACCCAACAGATTTCCGGTTACGGAAAAAACTGTTTACGTTTGAATTTTTTGTTGATGTAACTTCTAATATATTTTTTGTTTGATAATATGTTACGAGTCGACAGCAGCAAACCTTGCCAGATAATTTATGCTATTGCCAGGCATGAATACCTGTCGTATGTAATTGAACCCCATATAGTTCAGCTTAATCCCAATGGCGAGTTTTCGCTCACTTACCAGCGTTTATTCTCGAACACCGCTAAAGAATTTTTGCAATACCTGGACGAAACCGACATTAAACTGGTGAAGCTATTGGAAGAGATGGAGCAGGGTAACATCATTAAACGCTTCCACAAAAAGGTAATACGCCCTTTTGAGTTTTTTAGCAAAATATTTAACGAACAGCTTTTTGATACCATAAGGCCCAAAATTGAAAAGCGCATGAATGAGGTACTGGGCATGTTGGGCAACAAGCAATTGTACCAAATGAGCAAGGAAGGCTACCCCGCCGAGCGCAAGCTGGAAATTGCTACCGAAGCTGCAACTGTGCTTTTTCACTTCCGCCGCAACGAGGAGGAGATCAGGTATTTTCCTACCATAAAATACCAGGGCATGCGCATTGAGTTTATGTTTAAAAATGCGGAGGTTATTTGCAACCACCCTGCCTGGATGTTGCTGGGCGATACCATGCATTATTTTGAAAAGGAAATTGAAGGGAAAAAACTTGTACCGTTTTTAAACAAACGATATATCGCCATTCCCCGCTCGTCCGAGCATTCGTATTTTGAAAAGTTTGTTGCTCCGCTGATTGAGAAGCATCATGTTTATGCAGAAGGGTTCACGATCAACACCGAAAAGTACGATGCCCACCCACTTTTAAGGCCAGTTTATGTTGACGGCGGCGTATCGCAATTGCAGCTTTGCTTTAAGTATGCCGGCTATATTTTCCCTTACGGGGATGAACGGCATATTTCGGTACGGATGGAGCAAAACGGCGACCACTATACCTTTCATCGAATTAAACGATCAGTAACCTGGGAGAAAAATAAACTGCACCAGTTGGAAGCGATGGGTTTAAAAATGGTTTCCTCACTGTTCGCTAACCTTGAAGTAGCCACAACCGACGAGGATACAGACCTGTCCTTTTCCGCGTTCGATTGGCTTAACCAGCACTACAATAAACTAATTGAAGAGGGTTATGAAATTGAGCAGCCCGCAAAAGATGCCAAAAAACGCTATGTTTTTGGCAATAGTACTGTAAACCTTGAACTGAAGGAAAATAACGATTGGTTTGATATTCACGCCATAGTATATTTTGGGGAGTATGCTATTCCGTTTATCAAGCTCCGAAACCATATTCTTAATCATAAACGGGAGTTTACATTGCCATCAGGCGATATCGCTATTATCCCCGAAAAATGGTTTTCGCAATACAGCAGCCTGCTATATTTTACCGAGGGGACGGATGAACTTAGACTGCGCAAACATCATATAGGCCTGGTAACCGAACTGGAACAAGGCGAGATGGCCCAGGTGACCATTAACCGCAAACTGCAAAAGTTAAGCGAGTTTGAAGAGATGGAAGATATTGCCTTGCCTGTAAACTTCACCGGTAGCTTAAGGCCTTATCAAAAGGCGGGGTATAACTGGTTCCATTTTTTAAAGGAATACCGTTTCGGAGGCTGCCTGGCGGATGATATGGGTTTGGGCAAAACCATACAAACCCTGGCCCTACTGCAAAAACACAAGGAAGATGCCGAAGCGGCAGGCGGCAAAAGCACCTCACTGATTATAATGCCTACGTCGCTTATATACAACTGGTTGAACGAGGCTACCAAATTTGCCCCGCAGCTACGGTTGATGGTGCACACAGGTACGCAGCGTTACAAATCGCCGGAGGTGTTTTACAATTACGATGTGGTGATTACCACTTATGGCATCAGCCGGATAGATATCGACTTGCTGACCACCCATTATTTTGATTATGTGATATTGGACGAAAGTCAGAATATTAAAAACCCATCGTCAAAATCGTTTCAGGCGGTAAATCAGTTAAAATCCCGTTTTAAGCTGATACTGAGCGGTACCCCGGTGGAAAATACCGTTAACGATTTGTGGACGCAAATGAGTTTCATCAACCCGGGCCTGTTGGGCGGCCAGCAGTTTTTTATGAATGAGTTTGTAACGCCTATCGAGAAGAAAAAGGACGAGGTAAAAGCCCGCAAACTACAGGCATTAATAAAACCATTTGTTTTGCGTCGCACCAAGGAACAGGTAGCTACCGAGCTGCCGCCAAAAACTGAAAATTTGTTCTACTGCCAGATGAGCGAAGAACAATCGGCCGTGTATGAACAGGTAAAATCGGAATATCGTAACGAATTGCTCCAAAGCCTGGAAGATGGCACCTTCGCCCAGAAGCAGATACAGGTGTTACAGGGCCTGATAAAGTTAAGACAAATTGCCAACCACCCGGTAATGATTGACAAGGACTATGAGGGCGATTCGGGCAAGTTTGAGAACGTGGTACATACGCTGAAAACAGTGCTGGATGGCGGGCATAAAGTGCTTATTTTCTCGCAATTTGTGAAACAGCTGGCCATTTACCGCGAACATGTGGAAACAGAAGGCATCCCTTACGTGTACCTTGACGGTGGCACCCAAAACCGGGGCGATGTGGTCAAACAATTCCAGGAGGACCCCAAAACCAGGGTGTTCCTGATCTCGATAAAGGCCGGTGGGGTGGGCTTAAACCTTACCGAAGCCGACTACGTTTTCATCCTCGACCCATGGTGGAACCCGGCCGTGGAGCAACAGGCTATTGACCGCACGCACCGCATTGGCCAAACCAAAAATGTATTCATCTATAAATTTATTACCAAAGATACTGTTGAAGAGAAGATATTGGCGCTGCAGCACCGAAAGCTAAGCGTGGCAAGAGCCTTAATTACCACCGAGGATAGCTTTATCAAATCCCTTTCGCTGGATGATATCAAGGAGATTTTAGGGTAGGGAAGTCGGGGGAATCCGGAAAGTCAGTAGAGTCCGAAAAGTCGGAAAGACCGGAAAGTTATGAAAGCCGTTATGTGTGCAAATGATATGTAACATTGTAGGGGCTACCCTTGTGGTTGCCCCAAAGTGCTGGGTGGAAGCTTGTCCTGCTATCTCAAATAAACTGCGTCCTCTTCGCCTTCTTCATCTAACACTACATCCACAAACTCCTTTAACACAGTTGAAAGCGCAATGCCTGCATAATCAGTAGTCATCGGGAACTTTTTGTGGTTGCGGTCAATGAGTACGGCGGTACGTAGTTTTTTGAGTGGTACGTTAATAAATACGCCAAAGCCATAGGCCAGGGTTTTGCCGCTATTCAGTACATCATCAACCAAAATTACCACCTGGTTGCTACAATCCTGTACATCAAAGTCAATGGACGCATTTAAGCTGGTACTTTGCTTATCCAGTTCGATACCGATTAATTTGCTTTTAAACGGCGCAATTTCGTCCAGGATAGCCTTTATCCGTTTAGCAATTTTATCGCCACGGGGCAAAATTCCTGCAATCAGGATTTCTTCCTCGTCAAAGTTGTCCTCCAGTATCTGGTAGGCAATACGATCAATCTTTTGCTGTATTTGCTGGTGGTTTAGCACCAGGATGTGTTTTTCAGTCATATTCTGAATTTATACACTGTCGTTATTTTGTTGGGAATAATTGTGCGGTGGCAGGGAGGCTATTTTATTCAATTGCTCCCATTTTGCGTTCTCCAGAGCGGAAAGTGCCGGACAAGCCAAATTTATAAATTCCTGCTTAATAAAGTGCAACAAATTATTCTTTCACATAAGGATAATAAACAAAATTAGCCCCCTCGGGCACTACCACGAATACGCACATAAAATCATTCGGGTTTTTATAGCTGCTGATAAAGCGTTCTTTTAATATTTCTTTTATTATACCTTTTTCTACAAATTCTTCGAGGGTTGAGGCGTGTATGCTCCATTCGGTATTTAAATCGTAGCGGTCCAGTATCAGCTCGCCCAAATTGAGTTCGTGCTGATGCGCTATAAAAATAGGGTAGTTGGAAAGCCCCTCTACCATAATTTCAACCGCTACTTCGTGGATCGACTCGTTAAAAAACTTTAAGTCCTTCTCCAAACTCAATAACGGGCTCTCTTTTTTAGTCCCTTCGCTATGACGATCTTCGTTTAGCAGTTCTTCCGGTTCCATGTTTTTTGTGATTACAGTGATTTAATTTTGATTACACCGATTTTGATCGCAGATTTACACTGATTTTTTTTGATTGCACTGATTCTTATTAGTCGGCGACCCATTACCTTTCGCCTTTTACCTTTCAGCTTTTGCCTAACGTCTTATCTCCAACCTCTAATCTCTTAACAAAAGTAACACCACATTCTCCACATGCTGCGTATGGGGGAACATATCCACCGGCTGAATTTTTACGGTATCGTATTTTTCTTTTAGCACCAGCAAATCACGGGCCTGTGTTGCTGCGTTGCAACTTACGTACACAATTTTTGGGGCCTCAATTTCCATCAGGCGGGCAACCACATCGGGGTGCATGCCCGCGCGCGGCGGGTCGGTAATGATTACATCGGGCTTGCCGTGTTCGGCTACAAAATCTGCTACCAATACATCTTTCATATCGCCGGCAAAAAATTTGGTATTGGTAACATTATTGATGGCCGAATTAATTTTTGCATCCTCAATGGCCGATGGCACGTATTCAACACCAACTACTTCTTTTACATGGCCGGCAATAAAATTGGCAATAGTGCCTGCGCCGGTGTACAAATCATAAACCAGTTCGTGGCCTTTAAAGCCGGCAAAATCGCGGGTTATTTCGTATAATTTTAAGGCCTGGATAGAATTGGTTTGGTAAAATGATTTTGGTCCGATGCGGAAGCGGATGCCTTCCATTTCTTCATGAATATATTCGGGCCCTTTGTAAACTAACACCTCCTGGTCAAAAATGGTATCGTTCTTTTTTTGGTTGATGATATACAGCAGCGAAGTTATCTCCGGAAATTTACCATTAATAAAACTCATTAGCTTTTCCACTTCTTCCTCATCCGCGTAAGCAAAAACTACTATCACCATCACCTCGCCGGTTGATGAAGTTCGTACAATGAGGTTACGCAAGGCACCGGCATGACCCTTTAAATCGTAAAAACTATAGCCATTTTGCAGCACAAACTCGCGAATGCTGTTGCGCAGCGTATTGGATGGTTCGGCCTGTAGCCAGCAGTGGTTGATATCCAATATCTTATCAAAACGACCGGGAATGTGAAACCCCAGCGCATTCATGTTCAGCGTTTCGTTATCGCGGTTTTCACCATCGTTGAGCCAGCGTTTGTTGCTGAAAGTATATTCCAGTTTATTACGGTAATATTTGTCTTCGGGCGAGGGTATTATCGGCGATATGCCGCTAACATCAATTTTTGCCAAACGCCCCAAAGCATCGGCTACCGATTTTTGCTTGAATTTTAGTTGGGCGGGGTAAGTCATGTGTTGCCACTTGCAGCCGCCGCAGGTGCCAAAATGTTCGCAGAAAGGTTGGGTTCGGTATTCGGATGCTTGTTTTAGGTCGGTAATTTTACCTTCGCCAAAGTTTTTTTTACGGCGGTAAACTTCCACATCAACAATATCGCCGGGCACGGCTTTATCAACAAAAATAACAAAGTCTTCATCTTTGCCTACACCTTTACCTTCTTCGGCTATATCTATAATAGCAACGTCTTCAAAAAACCTCTTTTTAGCAACTTGATTCATCAGGGTGCAAAGTTAATTGTATTTGGGAATAAATTTGCTGCTTTTTGAGCGAGGGATGGTGGTTGATTTTTACCGCCGGGCAAGGAGGGGGCACAAATGACGCGAAGATTTTTGATTGCGAAACTCTGGATTAAGGAGCTGGCATTTTCCTGTTGAATTGTTTTTACCCTTATCTAGTGTAAAATCTCAAATTTGGAGAGCAGGTCAAAAGCAATTTCACCCGCCTTATAAAGGCGTTAGCTTTAAAAATAGCATCCATCAAATAAACAGGTTTGGAAACGATTCCCAAAAATCATCCTCCTCAACTTCTGCCGTATCAAACAGCTCATCTATTAGCTCCGAAAATTCAGTTAACTCCCTACTCATGGCTTAAATGTTTAAATGGTGACAATATAGGTATTTTTTATACTAAAAACCAAATCGGTATTGTGAATTTTTTTTAAAATTTATTTTTATTGAAAATAATGCTTAAAGATTGAGTTTCTGAATTGTTTAATTGTGATAAGGTTTAGGTTTAATGAACCCGAAATTGCTTTAATCTTCAGTTTTCGTTTCTTCTATATAATATTGCCGCTGGCCCAATTTGTAATACCAGGTGCCGCCGCCAACACATAAAAAACTGACAAGCAAGGCATTTCCACAGCCATCATTGTAGTTTAAAATCTCGGTCGATGGAAAATATGCAAGGAAGGTCCCGAGTGTTAATAAAGTACCTACAATGAATATCGCGCAATCTCTTACCAATAAATTATGGATGTATATTATCGAAATCATAACCGCTATAAAGAAAACTACACAGGTGATTAATGACAAAATCAGTTCAATTACTACAAAAATTAGATAGGCGCCAAAAAGTTCTCCTATGTTTTCATTGTATATTGGCTGATTTGTTCTTTCTACGCAAATAGTAATAACAAGCATCAGGAGTGGCGCAATCGCCGCGTTTGTTATCCATACTTTTAAACTGTATAATAATGAATCGAATGCCATAGCTTTATTAAAATTTTAATCCTCTTGTTAGGTTCCGCCGGTAATACCAACAGCTGCAGCCAACACATACGCAGTTAACTAGCATAAGACTTCCGAAGTATCCGTTTTCATCTATAAGATCGGTTAGCGAAAAAAAAGTGAAAAATGTGCTTATGGTTAATAGAACGCCTGCAACGCAAATGAACAAATTTCTTGGTGCAGATTTAGAGAACAACGGCATGGCGCTCAAAACAGTCCAGGAGAAAAACATCCACGTTATGGATGAAAATATCAATTCACCCGCCGTAAAACCCAAATAATTCCAAATGTCGGTTATCTTCGTGTCAAATCTCTGGCTCAGCCGTGCCCCTGTGAAAATTGTAACAATTAAAAATAAAAAGGGGGCAAATATAACGGTGGTTAACCATACCTTTAATGTATATAATAAAACATTTTCCATTTAAAAAAATTAATCTTCCGCTGGTTCCAGCCGGTAATACCATATCCCCCAACCCATACAAATACAGTTACAAATCATCACACACGTTACCTTATCCGTAACATTAAAAACATTATTTGGCGATAGATAAATAATGCAGGTAGCCGCCGTTAATAAAATACCCTCAGTGAAAACGAGCCATATCCTTACGGCCGGTTTGGCTACCACTGATACGGTGTATTGAACGGCCACCAAAAACGCCATCCACGGAATAAACGAAAAGCAAACTTCCAGGAAAACAAATGCCAGGTAGCCGAACAGGCTGTTATGCAGCACTTGCTTAAAGCTTTGGTGGTATACGCCCTCGTTGCAAAACGTTAATATCATAAATAGCATGGGTGCCATTACCACACTGGTAAGCCATACCCGTATGCTGTAGCCGAAGGTGTAACATATCATTCTGTTGATCATAATCATTGTGTTTTTGTCGGAACCTTGATTCGTAGGATTTGAGGATTATAGGATTGCGTCGCTTAAAAGAAATCAAAGCGATCAGGGCAATCCTCAAATCCTACGAATCATGGTTCAGATTTATTCCCTATCCCAGCTAATCCTTCTTGAAAAATACATCAGCGTTGCCACGATGATAAACAGGGCCACACTGCCAAACAACAGCGACAAGGTTTCTAACTGTATGATGATGAATATGAACCCATAAAACACCGACAGAATGAATGTAAATAATATAGCCACCGTTTGCTGTTTGAGCAGCGATGCGGTAAATACCGCGATTAATACAATGGTTGAAACGGAGGATATGAGGTAGGCCCAGTTATACCCCACCTGCTCGGCAAAGGATAACAATAGCGTATAATAGACCACCATAGCTGCGCCAATCAGGATGTAATTAAAAACATGTACCCGCTGTTTTTTAATAATCTCGGCCAGGAAAAGCGATATAAATGTGAGCAGGATAATAAGGGTTGAATATTTGGTGGTGCGCAAAATTTTGCGGTACTGATCAATCGGCAATTGCATGCGTACACCGAAAACAGCATTTGCACGCTCTTTTTTTGCGGTTAATACCGTGTCGTTATTTACCCATTGTTGAGGGAATGGCCTGTTGTAATACATCATGTGCCATTTAGCATCGAAACCGCTGGCGCTTTGGGATTTGCCGTCAGGTAAAAAGCGACCGGGGAATTCGGGCGAAGCCCAGTCGCTGCTGATTTCCACATCGGTAGTTTTGGCGGTATGTAAAAAGAATAACTCGTTGCTTCCCTTTAAATCAAGATGGTAGCTAAAATTAAAGCCCTGGTCTTTTTGCAGCGGGAAGTTTACCTGCAAACCCTTATCAAAAGGAATTTTATCATCCAGTGCAGGTTCCGGCGTGTAATCTTGTCCTTGCATGGTTACTACCGCGCTGTTTTTTAAGCCTTTCATATCGGTTATGCTAAAAACCAGCCGGGCTTTATCGTATAAAACAGCTGAGGGGTCAATGCCCGCCGCTGTTAGGTCGGGTTTGCTAAAACTGCCAGTGATGGCAATGTCGGAATTGTAGACAGTAGCATCGTAAATCCCTTTTTGAAAAGGCTCGGTTTTTACGGCTGCCTTTACCTGCAAGGTTTGCGGTAATACATAAAGCATGTTCATTTCCTCGCGGGTAATTTGTTTGCCGTTACCATCGGTAGCAGTAACTTGTTTTTTATAAGGCAGCATTAACACCGGCCCCTGCACCAGCTGACTGTCGGCCCATTTGGCTGCTACGCTGGCCCGCTGATCCTGCTGATAACCTTCGCGATCAATAATAAGTCCTTGTATCCACGCGGAAGGGATGAGGAAAAGAATAATAAGAGCAGCAATAAGCGCCACCTTAATTAAGATGGAGTCGATAAGCCAGTTTGGTTTAGTTTTGGTTGGTTCTGTCATGATTGTTTAGTTAAAAGTACTTTGTATTTCAAAGTAAATAGATAAAAAAATAGTGCTTAGTTGGTAATTGTTTTTTGTTTTGCAGCTGTAATTACCAGGTAGCTGTTTAAAGCCAGCAGGCACATCAGGCCTATATAGGATGCTTTCTGGGGCATTGTGCCGCTGAAACCCTCTTTTACACCATTGTAGGTAACCCACAAAATAAAAAGGACATTCCCCGCAATAGCAGCGGTGCGCATCAGCAGCATTAAGGTTTTGTTTTGCATGATCATTCGTTTTAATGGTCGAGAAATTATTTTGCTTTTTGTTGTTTTATCAATTGTTCCAGGGCATCCAAATGCTGTTTGAAGGCAGTTTTACCCTTTTCGGTAGATTCATAGTTGGTATTTGGCTTTCGCCCGAGAAACGATTTATGTACCACAATATATTCCTCCTTTTCCAATGCTTTAAGGTGCGATGCCAGGTTGCCGTCGGTAGTATCCAGCAGTTCCTTTAACGAATTAAAGTCGTACCGGTCGTTCACCATCAGCACACTCATTATCTGCAACCTTAAACGGTTCTCAAATGCTTTATCAAGTTTTTCAAAAGGAACTTTCACTTGTCGTATTTAAAGTACATCATGCTGCCGTATATAATGTGCAGCACACCAAAACCAATGGCCCAAAATAACAATCCGTAGCCGGGTAAGCAAGCGGCAATTAAACCAATTACAACTTCGCAGAGTCCCAGGTATTTAACATCGGTAAAGGTAAAATTACTGGCGCCAACTAAGGCAAGGCCGTAAAAAATTAGCGAGGTTGGGGCGACAACGCTATAATGCCCATGGTATAAAAAAATAAAGATAAAAAGCCCGCCACTAACTAAGGGCACCGCCATGTTAAATAGCAGGGCCCGGCTTACATTACCCCAAATAGCCTGGCCGCGCCTTTTGGCCTTGCGGGCGGTTAAAATATAACCAGTAACCAGCGAGGCAATCAATACCGCGAGCGCAATTGCTGCCAGGCCATATATGCTATAAAGAACACCAAACGTGGCCGAGCCGCCGTAAATGATATTATAAGCCACCCCTGCACCGATAAGCGCATAAACGCCGGCCAATACGCCCGATAAGCCGCTAAGGGATATAAACTTTGAGGAACGCTCCATCAGGTTGCGTATGGAGGCTAACTCGTCCTGTATTTCTTTTTCTTCCACGTAAAAGTACTTTGTTGTTCAAAGTAAATAATAAAATCTTATACTTGCAAATAATTACCAAACAATTGTGATAAAATATGAAAAAAGCGAATTCGTTCATGGTCATTTTCGTCTTAACATGTTTTAACTATTCATGTTATTACAGCAATCCAGTGGAGAGAAACCATGTTGTTTTTAAAGATCAGATTAAAAATGTACAGGATTCATTAATAAAAATGAGAGCATTGTTAAAAAAACTTCCCATTGACATCAAAGGGCTTAACACCAGGTACTTTTTTGAAAATGAAGTTTTGTTTATCAATAGCGAGCCGTGTGGAAAAATTGATTCATTCAAGATTGATACAGTTAAAGTTCTTTCAAAATTTAGTAATAATGAGAAAATGCAGTTCCTGATTTTAGCGAAGTATCTGCAGCGAAATTATATTACTTGCGGCTATTTTGATTTGAGCGCAAATCTATGGCTGTTTGAATATCGCGTTTTGCCGGATAATACGTTTAACGATTCCAGATCCATTACAATATTAAGCGATAAAGAAGATCAACTATTAGAACCTTTTTTCAGAATCCTGGATCGTAAAAATATGGTTTGCTTAATAGTCTCTAAAGAAGCAAAAATTAGATGACAAATTCAATGGTCATAGTCGTGTTCATAAGAGAATTGAGTGGCTTATGATCTAAAATAACTCCGATAAAACCATGATCAAAACAACAAACCCAACGTAGAAGCCAAAACCATAAAGCGTCCATCGTATGAGTTCCCTGGCTTTTCTGTCGTACCCGTCTGCTCTAAAAGTACCGGCAAACATAAACAGTATGATACCTGGGAACATAAAAGCAAGTATTTTAGGAGTGGTATCAAGCGGGGTATTTGCCTTGGCGTCATCAATTGCTTTTTCCCGGGTAATTTCCTGGTTTACGATGGTTACCTGTTCATCCGATAAATCGCGGCGCTCATATTCTCTTTTTGCTGCCTCCAATGCATTGGGCTGATAATCATCTGGCGGACCGTTGATGATTTTTATCAAATCGGCATCGGTGCGCTTGCGCATTACATCGTCAAATTGGTTTTCCATTGGTTAAGTGATTATCTAAGGTTACTGGCCCTAAGATAGCGGTATTTCGGATTTATTTTTGGGGATTACAGTGATTTTAGGGTGATTACACCGATTTTTTGTTTGCGCCGCATAAAATCGATTTTGCAGATTTTTGAATTCTAACAAATTAATCAGGCAATTTTCCGATCTTTCAATCCTTATTCTATTATTAACTATAACCTTCGTGAAATCAGACTTAGACGAACTTATTGAATCGCTTGAAATAGAAGAGCAATCGCTCAATAAGTTAATTGAAGCATGTCTAAAAGAACGCGACTACCTGGGCGCACATTATCATTCGATAGCTTTAGATAAAGTAAATCATCAGTTACAAGTTTTTAACAGTTTCAAAGGATCTTTATATAGCGCGAAATTAGGTTTGCAAATGATGATGGAAGATTTGGATAATATCAACATTGATCCAAATCTTGCGGAATATGTTCGCAGACACTGGGAAACGAGAATTGAAGAACAAAAAGAAAAAATCGCAAAACTAAGCTTGCAAAAAGACAGGCCATTATACGACGACCAAAAGATCGACGATGCTTTATTCGATTTGTTTAACGGAGTTTGCAAGGGTTTTAAGTTAATTTTAGAGAGTGACGAAAGCCTGTGTTTAAATTTTGAAATATCAGAAATTAACATTTTGAACATAATTGTACACATACCAGAAGAGATGTATGATGATTATTCATTAAATGATTATTCAGAAAGGACCATTGTCCAGGCATTCGAGGGGTTAGGATTTAAATTAAATGATAACGGAGATTTAGCCTATAAATATGATATTCGGGATTTCAAAGACGCAACAATAATTAAGATGCTTTTAGCGCGAATTATTTATGACACTTTATTTTATGGCCAATATGCCAATGTTGCCACGCTGGAATATTATTAATTTAACGCTTAAATGATAGGTTAACTGACAACGCATGACGGACAAGCGAGGTTTGTAAGGTTTTCTCACTGCGTTCGAAATGGCATAGAAGGAGACATATAAAAGTAAAAGAATCACCGTAATCACCCTCAAATCACTGTAATCCCAAAAAATAATCCCCAAAAAAACTAAATTGTTATTGCCGCCTTCACCAAGTAAGGCAAAATCTCTTTTTGAAAAGAAACAAAGTTTTTGCGCACATCACTGTCGCTTACTGATGTAAAGGCAAAGCTGAAAACAATATCCTTGCTGCATTTTATTAAAAAACGCAGGCGCTGCTGGTAGGTTTCGTGTTTGCGGATGCCGCTGAGTTGTGAGAAGGCATTTACCAACATTTCTTCGAGCTCGTTGGATAAATTTTTGAGAAAAGCCTGTGAGTTGGCCGATTCGCGGATAAAATCCCAACCGATAAATTCATTACATACGGTGTACGACAAGCGGCAGGTTTTCATGATCAGGATATTGAGGTGGGCTTCCTCATCCATTTCGGGCGTGTTTTGATTAATCAGGTCGTCGACACTTAGTTTAATATACTCCATCAGCAAGGCATGCAAAATTGCCTCCTTGCTCTCGAAGTATTTATAAATAGTGGCCTTGGCTATCTTGGCCTTTTTAGCAATTTCGTTAACGCTGGTTTTATGATAACCGAATTTGCGAAACAAATCCTGCGCTGCGCGCTTAATGCTTTCTTTTATTTTGTCGGCTTCCATGTATTCAGCTACAAATATCTTAAAAATACTAACATTTACGCTATCCTGTTTGTGTGGGACTTATTGAAGATTAAAAATTTGAAACAAATATCTCGAAGTTGCTCACTGTAATGTCATACGATTTAAGCGACCGGGTAGCCGGAGCCTTTACAGGTGTACCGTCAATCAGCGAAAACTTGGCGCCGCTGCATGGGTCGGTTACGGTGAAACCTCCCGAATCGAGCGTTACGGCGCAATGGTTTTGGGGTAGGTAGCTGCTACAGCGGTCGTAGGCGGCATAACTGCCGTCGGCCTCGCGGTGTAAAATTAAACCGGCAACGCCATAACCATTAATTAGTACCGTGCCGCCCGGAACATTGAGGGCGCTCAGGCGGGGGTCGGTTATAGATGCCTGAAAGTTAATGGCAACATTGGGCACTGCATCGCCGCTTTTTCCGCAGCTCAGCAGGCTTAATGTTGCCATCAATAAAAGAAGAAACTTCTTTATCATATTGTCTCTGTTTGAAACTGTTTTAAAAAACGAACATCGTTTTCAGAGAATAAACGCAAATCGCGTATCACATATTTTAAGTTAGTAATTCTTTCTATACCCATACCGAATGCAAAGCCGGTAAATTTCTTGCTGTCGATGCCGCAGTTTTCCAAAACGTTGGGGTCAACCATCCCGCAGCCTAAAATCTCCACCCAGCCGCTGTATTTGCACATGTTGCAGCCCGAGCCGCCGCAGATGGTGCAGGAAATGTCCATTTCGGCCGATGGCTCGGTAAACGGGAAGTAGGATGGCCTGAAACGTACTTTGGTTCCTTCGCCATACAATTCCTGAACGAAATGATAAAGCGTTTGCTTTAAATCGGAGAATGAAACGTTTTCATCCACATACAAACCTTCCACCTGGTGAAAAAAACAATGCGCCCGTGCCGAAATAGCTTCGTTACGGTAAACCCGGCCCGGCATAATAGCACGGAACGGCGGTTTGCCCTGCTCCATCATCCGCACCTGTACCGATGAGGTATGCGTACGTAAAGCGATATCATCCTTACCATGGTTTTTCTTGATAAAGAAAGTATCCTGCATGTCCCTGGCCGGATGCTCTTCGGGAAAGTTTAATGCCGAAAAGTTATGCCAGTCGTCTTCAATCTCGGGTCCTTCGGCCACCACGAAGCCTAAACGTTTAAAAATATCGATAATCTCAATCCGCACCAGCGATAGGGGGTGGCGCGATCCGATATTGAAACCGTCACCAGGCAAGGTAAGATCGATCTCGGATTTCGAATGTTCGATTTCGGAATTAAGACCCTCCTTTAATTCCTCGTATTTTGCTTCGGCCAGTTGTTTAAACTGGTTAAGTACTTTACCAAAAGTGCGTTTTTCTTCGGGACCAACGGTTTTAAATTGCTCAAAAAGGTCTTTGATAATTCCTTTGGTACCTAAAAATTTGATGCGGAATGTTTCCAGTTCATCGGCATTAGCGGGTAAAAACGTGTTGATCTCGGTGGTATATTGGTCTATTTGGGCTTGCATTATAATGTTCTTAAAAATTGTTCGGCGGTTAACACCGGGATAGTTGAGTTTTTATAGTCTTTTATGTTTCGGGTGATAATTACTTCAGCTCCCGCATTTTTTGCAGTAAAAAATTGAACAGCGTCTTCAAAATCTGTAAAGTTGCTGTTAAATGCCAAATCGATTATCGACTGATTTACTTCAGTTATCGAAACAATACTTCTTAATCGCTTTAACAACTCCATTTTTGTTGATGGAGATAATTTATTTAAAAAATAGCAGGTATTTATAAAAGCTGTGGGCGATGTTATGGCTTTTAATTGCGCTTGATAACAAAGTTCCAATAAATTAGCCGCAGCGATATAAAATGGTTCCCGGCGAAGCGTTGCATCAAGCATGATATCGCTGTCAAGAAATATTTTTCTCATATTCCATATTTCTCTTCCAGGTGCTTGTGATACTCCGCTTTGTGATCAAAGTCGGGCGTTGCATGATCTACAACAACCAAACTCTTAACCCAGTCCGAGAGTTCAGCTTCTTCCTTCATACGAAAAGGTTCCATTTCAGTTTGCACCTCTTTTTTGAAAAAGCTTTCAACAATTTTTGAAACGCTCGTGTTCCTTTTTTTAGCAACAGTTTTGATCTGATCTATTAAATCCGGCTCAATATTTAGCGTTAGTTTCATAGCTCCTATTTATACGTACAAATATAAACAACTTATACGTATTATTTGATCACCCCCAACTCCTTGCCTACCTTACTAAATGCAGCAATAGCCTTATCTAAATGCTCCCTGTCGTGCCCGGCCGAAATCTGTACCCGGATGCGGGCCTTGCCTTGTGGTACCACCGGGTAGTAAAAGCCAATTACATAAATGCCTTCATCCAGCATTTTTGCGGCAAATTCCTGTGCCAATTTAGCATCGTACAGCATCACCGGTACAATAGGATGTACGCCGGGTTTAATGTCAAACCCTGCTTCGGTCATTTTTTGGCGGAAATATTGTGTATTCACCTCCAACTTATCGCGCAGATCAGTTGTTTCGCTCAGCATATCCAAAACTGCTATGGAAGCCCCTGTAATAGATGGCGCCAGCGTATTGGAAAAAAGGTACGGGCGCGACCGCTGCCTCAGCATATCAATAATTTCCTTACGACCCGAGGTGAACCCACCTGATGCACCGCCTAAAGCTTTGCCTAAGGTGCCGGTAATTATATCAATTTTACCCATTACGCCATGATGCTCGTGCGTACCGCGACCGGTTTTACCCATAAAGCCCGAGCAATGGCTCTCGTCAATCATTACCAAAGCATTGTATTGTTCGGCCAGGGCGCAAATTTTATCCAATTGGGCAATAGTGCCATCCATGCTAAACGCACCATCTGTTACAATAATGCGGTGACGACAATCAGCAGTCGCTTTCAATTTTTCCTCTAAATCGGCCATATCATCATGCTTATAACGCTGACGCTGTGCCTTGCATAAGCGCACACCATCAATAATAGAGGCATGGTTCAATTCATCCGAAATAATGGCGTCCTGCTCGTTAAATAAGGGTTCAAACACACCGCCGTTAGCATCGAAAGCTGCGGCATATAATATGGTGTCTTCGGTGCCTAAAAATTCGGCTATCTTTTTTTCCAGTTGCTTGTGGATATCCTGGGTACCGCAAATAAACCGTACGGACGACAGTCCGTAGCCGTGCGTATCCATGGCCTCTTTAGCAGCCGCAATTACTTTAGGGTGCGCCGAAAGGCCCAAATAGTTATTGGCGCAAAAGTTTATTACGTGTTTACCGCCCTGAACTTCAATATCGGCGCCTTGTTTGGAGGTGATAATGCGTTCTCTTTTATATAAACCTGCTTCTTCAATAGCTGCAAGCTCCTGCTGCAAAACCGGCTTTAGTGTGTTGTACATGGTTAAAATAATTAAGCGGCAAAATTAACTCGAATTCGTGGAATTTATGGAATTAATGGAATGTACTTTGTAAAAATTAGAAGAATTGTAGAATTGAACTTTAGGAAATTCGATAAGTTCTTTAATTCTATGAATTCGAGAATTCGCAGAATTTATGGAATGTACTTTGTAAAAATTAGAAGAATTGTAGAATTGAACTTTAGGAAATTCGATAAGTTCTTTAATTCTATGAATTCGAGAATTCGCGGAATTAATGGAATGTACTTTGTAAAAATTAGAAGAATTGTAGAATTGAACTTTAGGAAATTCGATAAGTTCTTTAATTCTATGAATTCGAGAAT
>JABDBM010000001.1:153522-268899 GCA_013288685.1 Bacteroidota bacterium
GGAATTAATGGAATGTACTTTGTAAAAATTAGAAGAATTGTAGAATTGAACTTTAGGAAATTCGATAAGTTCTTTAATTCTATGAATTCGAGAATTCGCGGAATTTATGGAATGCACTTTGTGAAAATTAGAAGAATTGTAGAATTGATCTTTAGGAAATTCGATAAATTCTTTAATTCCACGAATTCGAGTCTTATCTTTGCACCTCATTTAACACCGTTTGCAGCGGTATCAATGATTTTATGGAAAAATACAATACACTACTGTACTATTGTTACTCAACAATAGCCGATGGCGAGCAGTTTGCTGCCGATCATTTAAAATTTTGTACCAGCCTGGGTTTAACGGGCCGTATTATTGTAGCCGATGAAGGTTTGAACGGTACGGTTTCAGGGCCTGCGGAAGCCTGTAAAACCTATATGGACACGCTCCATGCCGACCCGCGTTTTGCTTCTATCGACTTTAAGGTTGATGAAGTGGACACGCCTTCGTTTGTAAAAATGCACGTGCGTTATAAATCCGAAATTGTGCATTCGGGACTTCGTGATCCCAATATAATTAATCCGCAGCTAAAAACCGGGAAGCATTTGGAGCCAAAAGAGTTTTTGGCTATGAAGGATGCCGAAGATGTGGTGATACTGGATGTACGATCGAACTACGAGCATAACCTGGGCAAATTTAAAAACGCCATAACGCTTGATATTGAAAATTTCAGGGATTTCCCGGCTATGATCAATGAACTTGCCCAATACAAGGATAAAAAGGTGGTAACCTATTGCACAGGCGGCATTAAGTGCGAAAAGGCCTCGGCTTTATTGCTGCACGAGGGCTTTACCGATGTGTACCAGTTACATGGCGGTATTATTAAATACGGCAAGGAAGCAGGCGGCGAGGATTTTGAAGGCAAATGTTATGTGTTTGATAACCGCCTTTCGGTTGATGTAAACAGCGTAAACCCGGTGGTGATATCAACCTGCTATAATTGCGGCAAAGTAACTTCCAAAATGATAAACTGCGCCAACCCGGAGTGCAATGAGCATTTTACCCAGTGTGATGAATGCGGCGCTGCTATGGAAGGCTGTTGCAGTGATGCCTGTAAAGCGCATCCGCGCAAGCGGTTATATGATGGTACAGGTTACTATGTAAAGGTGCCGCAACCGGTAAATACTACGAAGAAGGCAAAGGTTATATTGGCGGAATAAACCTGTCGTAGAGACGCGATGCATCGCGTCTCTACCGAATATCAATTTCAAATCGTATTTTCGTAACAACCAATAATCAGCACCACGTAATTGCAAGGCACCAAGCAATGACGCTTTGTTATTTTGGGCTTCGCCAATGTTATATAAATCGATGCGTAAAGCAATTCTGTTTCTTTCCTTTATTCTGTTCGCAGGTGTGTTAAACACCACTGCCGCTGATATTAAAAACATCGGCGTGCCCTACGTGCAAAATTATACCAAGGCCATTTACCAGTCGGGTAATCAAAACTGGTCGGTTACAAGGGATGAACATGGCATGATGTATTTTGGTAATGCCGAAGGGCTGCTGGCGTTTGATGGCAAATACTGGCAGCTTTATCGTATGCCCAATGGCTTGATTGTTCGCTCGGTAGCTGCCGATGGTAAAGGGAAAATTTATGCAGGCGGTTTTGGTGAGTTTGGCTATTGGGAAAATAATAAACAGGGCTTTTTAAAGTATAATTCACTTATTAGCCTGGTGCCTAAAACCTACATCCCCAACGAGGAAATATGGAAAATTTATGTAGACGGCGACCGCGTTATTTTCCAATCGTTTGGCGCTATATTTATTTATTCGCAGGGTAAAATCAGTATTATCACGCCGCTAAATCCTTTCCTGTTTTTGTTTAAAACCGGCAGCCGTTATTTTGTGGAGCAGGTAAATGCCGGCCTGTTTGAGCTTAAAAACAACCATTTAGATTTTATTGCGGGTAGCAAAGCATTAGGCAGCAGCGGTGTATTGTCTATATTGCCTTTTCCGCACAATAAATACCTTATAGGCACGGCAAAAAGCGGTTTGTTTTTGTACGATGGTAAGCAGTTCAGCCCCTGGGGCAATCAGGCTAATGATTTTTTGAAAACCTATCAGCTAAACAACGGCGCGTTGGTGCCTGGTAAGTACTTTGCTTATGGTACTATCCTTAATGGCATTGTAATTATTGATACTGCCGGTAAAGTGGTGCAGCACGTCAATAAATCCAGCGGGTTGCAAAATAATACCGTTTTAAGCCTTTTTACCGATCCCGAACAAAATCTGTGGGCAGGTTTGGATAATGGCATCGACCGGATAGAAGTAAACTCGCCGCTGTATTTTTATTTTGATAAAACCGGCAAGTTTGGAACAGTATATTCCAGCATTATCTTTAATAAAAAAATATATCTTGGTACCAACCAGGGCCTGTTTTACAGCGACTGGCTGCCCGGTGGAAATAATCAACTGCTGCAAACTTTTGATTTTAAGCTGATACCCGGTTCGCAGGGGCAGGTATGGGATTTATCATTACAGGATGGCCGCCTGCTTTGCGGGCATAACGATGGAACCTACCAGGTAAACGGTGGCACAATCTCAAAAATATCCGAAGTAAACGGCGGCTGGACGATCAAAAAATTAACCAATAACCTGCTGATCCAGGGCACCTACACCGGTTTGGTTATTTACCGCAAGGATGGCGCAGGTAACTGGGTGTTCGATCATAAAATTGCCGGTTTTCGCGAGCCATCAAGATATGTGGAGCAGGACAGTAAGGGCCAAATTTGGGTGAGCCACGCCTATAAGGGCATCTATAAAATCACGTTGAGCGCCGATTTGAAAAACGCCACCAGCGTAAAGTATTATGATAAACGTTTTAGTTTGCCCGATAGCTACAACGTAAATGTGTTTAGCCTGGATAACCGGATTGTTTTCTCATCCGATTCGGGTTTTTGCGTGTATGATGATATTAGCGACAAGTTTGAGAAGTATCAGCAGTTAAATAAGATGCTGGGCACTTTTGCATCATCCAACAAAATAATTGCTGCCATTGGCAAAAAGTATTGGTTCATTAATCATGGCCGCGTTGCTTTGGCCGATCTTTCGTCGCCGGGTAAGTTAACTATTGATTCTAACAGGTTCAGTATGCTTAATGGGCAAATGGTGCAGCATTACGAGAACATTAACCTGATCAATAACCTGATATACCTTATTAGTGTTGACGATGGTTTTGTGATACTGAATGACGAGGATGCTTTGCAGGCCAACCCGATAAAACTTCCTGCCGTGTTGATTAGAAAGGTAGAGAACATCACCGACAAGGTGTCCGTTATCAGCGAAAACAATAGCAGCATAAACGATATTGAGATACCGTTTACCCAAAATAACATCCGTATAGCCTATTCATTGCCCTACTACCGGCAGGCAAAAGTAAGGTTTCAATATTACCTGGATGGCTATTCGCGGCAGTGGAGCGACTGGACGCAACAAAGCCAAAAGGAATTTACCAACCTGGGGCCGGGCACTTACAAGTTTAATGTCCGCGCTAAAATAAACGACGAAAATGTATCGGCAGTAACCACGTTTACCTTTACCATTTTACCACCCTGGTATGCGGGCAAAATTGCATGGTTTATTTATATGTTGTTGCTTATAGCCGCTTTTTACATAATCAGGTATTATTACCATGTAAAACTGTTAAGACATCAGCATCATATTCACGAAAAACTGCATCTGGAAAAAGAAGAGTTTTTAAAACAGGAAGCCATAGCCAACGAACAGCAAATTGTTAAAATAAGAACAGAACAATTGCAGGCCGATTTGGCAAGCAAAAGCCGCGAGCTGGCTAACTCGGCCATGAATATTGTGTATAAAAACGAACTGCTGCAAAAAATAAGCGAGGAAATGGGGCATCTGAAAGATAGCTCCGGCAAGCAATTAGCCGATGACCAACTGCGCCGCATCCAAAAGGTAATTGACGAAGGGATGAATGATGAGCGCGACTGGAACATTTTTGAAAGCAGCTTTAACGAGGCCCACGAAAACTTTTTCAAAAAACTAAAATCGGGCCACCCTGACCTGGTGCCTAACGACCTGAAATTGTGCGCTTATTTGCGCATGAACATGAGCAGTAAAGAAATGGCATCATTATTAAATATTTCGCTCAGAGGAGTTGAGATTCGTCGCTACCGCCTGCGTAAAAAGCTAAACCTGGAGCACGATAAGAACCTGGTGGAGTTTTTGATAGAGTTATAATGATGGATTTATTTTGTTAAATTTGTATATGGAAACATTAATAGTACATCCCAAAAGCAAAAAACAACTGGCAGCAGTTAAAGCGGTATTAAAAGCTTTGGAGGTTTCTTTCGAAAAGGAGGAGGAGAAAAGCCCTTACAACCCGGAGTTTGTTGCTCAAATAAAAGAAAACTATAAGCAGGCCAAACAAGGGATGGTTGTTACCATTAAAGACCCTAAAGATATATGGCCAAGCATTATACTATAAAGGTTCAAAAAAACGCGCGCGTACATCTTGATGCGCTTTTTAAGTCAGGTGATAAAGGCTCTATCAAAAGAATTAATCAAATATTCGAAGAATTATCTGAGCACCCGGAGACTGGCGTTGGCCAACCCGAAAAATTAAAATTCGATTTGTCGGGTTTTTGGTCAAGACAAATCAATAGAAAGGACAGAATGATTTATGTAATTGAGGATGAAATTGTCACAGTTACCATTGTTTCTGCCAAAGGGCATTATGGCGATAAATAGTAGCCAGTCATGAACAGAAAGAATTTAGACAAATTCGAACCCAAAGAACAATGCTTTGAAGTTCAACAGAGCCAATATAATCCTGTGTTTGTTGCTGAAATACGAGAAATAGAAAAAGAAGTAGCAGAAGGCCGGGTTACAAGACTTGATCCCAACAAGTCGATATGGGAAAACCTGCGATCCGAATGATTATCAGATAATCGAAAATCGCGTTTGGCTTGTCGCCGTTGTCCCCCTCGTCAAACTTCCGTTTGAAATTGGCATCCGGAGGCGTAAATCACTATTCATCCGGTGTGCGTTCCGCGAAATATTTTTACCTGTAATCTAAATAATGCGATTTTTATCGGGCTTTTGCAAAATTTTCCTGACAATATTTATCTCCCCGCACTTTCTCATCTGTCCAAAATACTACATCATTACCTCTCATAACCCCAAATACCTGTAGTAGTGCCGTTACCGTCAATGTAGTATGTAAAAACTACACTAACTATTAGTAAAGTATTGATTGTCAATAAATTGTGTAATATTTCAAAATGATTTGAGAAAGTGTTTGTTGCGTGATGTAATAATGTAGAGTAACATAATTTGTTAAAATTGTATTATCTCCTCAATTTCGAACTACAAGAAAACCAATTTTTTTAACCAATTCTTACTTAATTTTAATTAACCAATCTATGAAGAGAATTTTTACAATCTCGGGGTTAGTGTTATTATGTTTCTTTTTCATCAGCCCTGCTTTTGCACAGTCTACTACTGTGAAGGGTAAGGTTACCGATGCTACCACCGGCGAAAGCCTTATTGGTGTAAGCGTTACAGTAAAAGGAACCACTAACGGTACTCAAACCGATGTAAATGGTGCGTATTCAATTGCAGCGCCATCCGCCGCCACATTAGTGTTTACCTATATTGGGTACGCTTCGCTCGAAGTTGCTGTAAGCGGGCGCAATAATATTGATGTTAAATTGCTCGAACAATCAAGCCAGCTGCAACAAGTTGTAGTTATTGGTTACGGTACCCAGCGCAAAGTTGATAACACAGGTTCGGTAGCATCCGTTAAAGGTGTCGAAATAGCCAAGCAGGCTTCTACCAACGCAGTGAGCGCATTGCAGGGTAAAGTTGCCGGCGTTTCTATCATCAATAACGGCCAGCCTGGTTCTCTTCCGCAAATCACCATTCGCGGTTTAGGTACTGTATATGGCAATACAAGTCCGCTTTTCGTGGTTGATGGGGTTTGGTACAGCGACATTAGCTTCCTGAATAACAACGACGTTGAAAGCGTAACCGTATTAAAAGATGCATCGAGCACAGCAATTTATGGTATACGCGCTGCTAACGGCGTGGTATTAATTACCACCAAACATGGCGTAAAAGGTAAACCAGTTATTAACTATAACGGTTATGCGGGCTGGCAGGCAGTTACCAACCAGGTACAAATGGCAAACGCAACCGAATATGCAACAGGCATAAACGAATTGTATGCCTCCAATGGCATAACTCCACCGTTATTTGCCGATCCGGCAAGCTTTGGAAAGGGAACCGACTGGTACTCGCAAATATTACGGAGCGCCTTTGTTACTAACCACCAGGTATCCATAAGTGGCGGAACCGACAAGACCACTTATAATTATTCGTTTGGCTACCTGGATCAGGATGGTATTGTGAAAACTAATAACTATCAACGCTATACGCTACGTTTATCAAATGATTTTACACCGGCCAAAATCCTGAAAATCGGTTATTCTGTAAACGGTCTTTTTGCCGATTCGAAAGATGTTGACGGCGGTATTTTTCACCAGATGTACGGCGCTGCGCCAACTTTACCGGTAAAATATAAAGATGGAAGTTATGGCGACCCTGCGGATTACCACACGGGCGATGGCAATAACTATAACCCTGAAGCGACTATTGATTTCTTCAATCAAAAATCGAAACACAATCGGCTAACCGGCGACGTGCATGCCGAACTTACTTTAGTGAAAGGCCTTAAATTTAAAACCAGCTTTGGTGGCGATTTAGCACAAGACGAAGTAAGAGGCTTTACACCTATTTATACAGCAACATTAGCGCAGAAAAGCGCTGTTACTAATCTGGATTTAAGGCATACCGAAACCCGTAACTGGATTTGGGAAAACTATCTGACCTATGATTATAAAAAGAATGATCATAGTTTAACAGCCTTATTGGGTTACACTGCACAAAACAACCAAATTACCGAGGCTGACGCACACGCGCAAGGCGTTCCATTTGATGCCAGCGGAAATTTGCATACTTCATTCCCGTCTTCAGTAACGCCAAATTATTTCGCCGACCCGAACGATCAGATTCATACCCGTTCGCTGTCGCAGTTTGCACGTGTAAATTATTCATATAAAGATAAATATTTGCTGAATGCTTCTTACCGTCATGATGGTGCCTCACAGTTTTATCCTAATCCGTATGGAGACTTTCCTTCGGTAGGTGCAGGCTGGGTAATTACCAACGAATCGTTCATGAAGGGCCAGCATATTTTTGATAACTTAAAACTTCGTGGAAGCTGGGGTAAAGTTGGTAACTCGGTAGTACCGATTAATCCTTCGTTGCAAACCGTATCAGCCGATCCGTACCTTACCGCCATTTTTGGTAACCCACAAGTGGCTTACCAGGGCAAAGGCATCAACACTATAGTACCTCCGATAACTGTTTGGGAAAAAGCAGTTGGAACCGACGTTGGTTTGGAAGGCGGACTTTTAAATAACAAATTAACTTTTGAAGTTGATTATTACAACAGGGAAACACAGGATGGCATATTTGCTATCCCGGTATTGGCATCGATTGGCACCAACAGCGGAACTATTGTTGGCAACCAGGCCGATATCCGCAACCGCGGCTTTGAGGTTTTATTAACCTGGAAAGACCAGGTGAATAAAGATTTTTCTTATTCGGTAAGCGCAAACGCGGGCGTTAATAACAACGTGGTGCTTAATGTACAAACCGGTAAAAACCCCATCTATCAGGGCGGTACCGGTATAGCTAATGGCGCTTTGGCAACACGCACTGTTGAAGGCGAGCCAATCGGCGAGTTTTATGGCTATAAAGTAGTGGGCATTTTCCAAACTGCTGCTGAAGTTGCTGCGTCAAAACAGCCTACTGCCTTACCCGGAGATTTTATTTACCAGGATACTGACCACGACGGCTCAATAACCAGCAAAGACCGCGTAGTATTGGGTAATCCTAACCCTAAAATTAACTATGGCGTAAGTACTTCATTCACTTATAAAAGGTTTGATTTGGCCCTTGACTTTCAGGGTGTAGCCGATGTAAGCGTTTATAACGCCAACATCGCTTATCGTTATGGCAACGAAAACTTCACTCAGGATTTTTACGACCATCGCTGGCATGGAGCCGGTACTTCCAACACCTACCCTTCGGTAAACGTTGGTTCCAATGCTAATGCAGCACCCAACTCGTTTTATGTAGAAAGCGGTGCATATTTCAGAGTAAGGAACATGCAGTTAGGCTATACTTTGCCAGGCGATATGTTAAGCAAACTGGGTGTAAAGAAGGTTAGGCTTTATGCCAACGCACAAAACGCCATTAACGTATTTGGCTATAAAGGCTTTAGCCCCGAAGTAGGCGGAAGTGTGGGTAACCTTGGGTTAGATGCAAACGTTTATCCGCTGTTTGCTACTTATAATTTTGGTGTTAATGTTACTTTTTAATTTTATATAAGATGAAGAACAGTAAAAAAATATTTCAGGGAGCGCTGGGGATAGGCCTCCTGTTGTTAATTATATTCCAGGGTTGTAAAAAGAGCTTTTTAAATGTAAACCCGGCAGGTAAAGAAGCCGCCACGCAGTTTTGGCAAAGCCAGGCTGATGCTACTGCCGCTGTTAGCGCCATGTACGCCAACCTGCACGAATGGAAAAATATTGCATTTGCCCCTATCGCTGTTGAAAGCATGGGATCGGGTGATGTGGATAAAGGCAGTACGCCAACGGACGCCAGCTTTATGAACGATTTCATTAATTTCTCCGCTAACTCCGGCGAAGGGCAAATTTCTGATTTTTGGGCAGGAGAGTATCAAACAATCAACTTTGCCAACCAGATATTGGATAATGTGCCGGCAATAAGCATGGATGCCACTTTAAAAACGCGTTACCTGGCCGAAGCTAAATTTATACGTGCTTATGCTTACTTCAGGTTGGTGAGAGCATTCGGCGGTGTACCGTTGCGTTTACATGTCCCTAAAAATGCCAGCGAATATAACATTCCGCGTGCATCAGCAACAGCAGTTTGGACAGCTATTGAATCGGATTTAACCGACGCAGCAGCAGTATTACCACAATCATACGCTGCGGTTGATATTGGCCACGTTACCAAAGGCGCAGCACTGGCTTTGCACGCAAAAGTAGCCATGTATCAAACAGTTACTAATAAAGCTAAATGGGCCGATGTGCTTACGTACACCAATGCCGTAATGGGTTTGGGTTACACTTTGTTCCCTAACTACGAACAAATGTTTCGCACCAATAACAAAAACAATTCCGAATCGATATTCGAAATTCAGTGTTTGTTATTGCCTAATAATCCAGATGCATCAAACTCACAATATTCGCAGGTGCAGGGTGTTCGTGGTGTAACCGGCGGTGGCTGGGGCTTTAACGTGCCGAGCGCTGATTTAGCTGCTTCGTACGAAGTGGGCGACCCGCGCCGTGATGCTACCATCATTTTTAGGGGTGAAACTACACCCGAAGGCGATGTGATACCGGCATCGGGCGATAACCCTATGTATAACCAAAAATCGTATGTGCCTTTTGCACAGTATGTATCGGGTTTTAACGAGGGCTGTCAGCAAAATAAAATTGTTTTGCGTTACGCTGATGTATTGCTGATGAATGCGGAAGCCAATAACGAAACCGGCAACACGGCCGCTGCCCTAATACCACTTGAATTGGTTAGGGCACGCGCAAGGGGAGGCAATAACGCTATCCTACCAAAAATAACCTCAACCGATCAGGCTACTGTCCGCACTGCTATCTATAACGAACGCAGATCGGAATTGGCGATGGAGTTTGATCGTTATTTCGATGTAATACGCCAGGGTAGGGGAGCAGCTGTATTTGGCGCCCGTGGATGGAAAGCAGGCAAAAACGAAGTTTGGCCTCTTCCGCAAAACGAGATTGATTTAAGTGCGGGTGTGTTAACACAAAACCCCAATTATTAATTATTTATCAGATTTATAGAAATGATGAAGACAATAAAAAATACACTAATAGCGGGTATTGCTGCCGGAGCTATGGTTTTTACCATATCATCGTGCCAAAAAAAGTTCGATCCTAAAACCTATGCGCCAACAAAGCCTTTGCCAACTTTTGGCGGGTACAGCAGCGTAAAGCAAATTGAACCATCGAGTTTGGTAGCCTATTGGTCGTTTAGCGGCGGCCTTAAAGATAGTTTATCATCAACAACCGGGGTTGCAACTGGCACCAGCTTTGCGGCTGGTGTTACGGGACAGGGATTAATGGTGCCTGCTAACGCATACGTTGTATCAGATGTACCGGCTGCGGTAAAAGCTTTACATAGCTTTACTATAAGCACCTGGGTAAATATGCCGATAAATACAGGTGCCGCCGGCATTATTGATATTGCCCATACCGATAACTTTTGGGGCAATTTTGATATGTTTTTTGATAACGGCGGCACGGCCACTACCGGAGTGCTTAAAGTACACGTTTGGAATAAAAGCGCAAGCACATCGGGCTCGGATGCCTGGGAAGGCGGCTACACCGTTGCCAACCCCTGGGGAAGTTGGATAAACGTACAGGTAACTTATAATGATGCTACTTCAACCGTTAATGTTTACTACAACGGAGCACTTGCAGGAACAAATACAGCCGCTGGTTTTGCACCGTTGGATTGGTCGGCAGCGCAAAAGATGGTTTTTGGAACTTTGCAGTTTCAAACTACCCCTTCACTTACTTCTGCAACAACTTCGCAAGGTTGGGCCGCGTCAGTAAATGGTACTGTAGACCAGGTGAGGATATACAGCAAAGCATTATCAGCGTCCGAAGCATCGGCGCTGTATAATCTGGAAAAATTAGGAAGATAAGATTTGTTGATTTGATTTAGGTGAGGTTGTCTACCCTGTTCGCCTTTGGGCGAATGGGGCAAGGCAGCCTTTTTTTTCCGGTGATTAATTTTTAACAGCTGATTTTAGGGATAATGACAAGTGTAAAAAGAATGTTTCTGCCTGTTTTGTTTTTTGGATTAGCGTTTTGTGCCTGTAAAAAGGACAATAAGCAGCCAGCGCCTCCACCCGTTGCGGCATCGTTTACTTTTAGTTCGTTAAAAGTAAATGGCCTTAGTAATGGATTTACCTATACCGCTGTTAACAGTGTGCCGGTTATCAAACTGTCGTTTTCGGCTGGTATTAACCATAGTTCGGTAAATAATGCAATATCATTTAAAAGCAGCGCGGGGGCAGCGGTTAACTATACTACATCCTACCAAAATAATGACAGCACGGTAGTTATTTTGCCTTCGGGCAGTTTGCAGCCCCTTACCAAATACACACTTAACGTGTCAACTGATCTGAAGTCTGCCGGCGGCGGCAATTTGCAATCGGCTTTTGCCGTAAATTTAACTACAGCTATCGATTCCACCAATAAATTTCCGGTGGTAACTGATGATCAACTGCTAGACATCGTACAAAAACAAACGCTTAAATATTTTTATGATTTTGGGCACCCGGTAAGCGGTTTGGCCCGCGAACGCAACACATCGGGCGATGTGGTAACCACCGGCGGCTCGGGCTTTGGTATTATGGCTATTGTTGCCGGTGTTAACCGCCAGTTTATTACCCGCGCGCAGGGCCTGGCCCGTATGCAACTGATTGTAGGGTTTTTAAAAAATAATGCCCAAACTTTTCATGGCGCTTTTCCACATTGGTTAAATGGGGTGACAGGCGCGGTGGTGCCATTCAGCACGCAGGATGACGGGGCCGATTTGGTGGAAACATCCTATTTAATGCAGGGATTGCTTACCGCCCGTCAGTATTTTAATGGAGCCGGAAGCGATGAGACCCAATTGCGTACAGACATTAACACCTTATGGAATAACGTAGACTGGAACTGGTTTACGAATAGCCAAAACACACTGTTTTGGCATTGGAGTCCGGATTACGGATGGTCAGGCAATCAGCAAATAAACGGCTGGAACGAGGCGTTAATTACTTATGTGATTGCGGCTTCATCAACTACTCACGCCATTACCAAAGCGGTTTATGATAACGGCTGGGCCGGTAATGGAACCATGAAAAATGGTAATACTTATTTCGGGGTTCAGCTTCCATTAGGACCGGCGGAAGGTGGCCCGTTGTTTTTTGCGCATTATTCGTTTTTGGGGATAAATCCGAATAGCCTGTCGGATACTTACGCCAGTTATGATGTACAAAACAAGGCACACGCCATGATCAACTATAATTATTGCGTGGCAAACCCCGCAAGTAATTCCGGGTACAGCGCCGATTGCTGGGGACTTACGGCGAGTGATATTGAAAACGGATACACCGCAAGTTCGCCAACAAACGATGTCGGGGTTATTGCCCCAACCGCAGCCATTGCATCGTTGCCATATACGCCCACACAATCGATGCAGGCATTACACTTTTTTTACTATAAACTGGGCGATAAACTATGGGGAGACTATGGATTTTATGATTCCTTCAACCTCAACAATAACTGGTTTGCAACATCAACACTGGCTATTGATGAAGGACCCATTATGGATATGATTGAAAATTACCGCAGCGGGCTGTTATGGAATTTATTTATGAGCTGCCCCGAAGTAAAAACCGGTATGAAAAACCTGGGCTTTAAAAGCCCGAATTTATAACTATTCCCAACGCGTCATTGCGAGGAACGAAGCAATCTCTAAACTTTACAGGGCGGTATGCATGTTTGCTATGCATATTCAGAGATTGCTTCGTTCCTCGCAATGACGAGGGATAAAAACTAATTACACTAATGAGAAAACTAATAATTCCTTTTTTGATCCTTATTTCCGGATACAGTGTAGCCCAACCTGCTGCAACTAAGGAAGATGGCATAAAGCCCGTAGGCATCATCAAAAACCTAAGCGACAGCGCACTACTTGATGTGGTACAGCGCCAAACGTTCCGTTATTTTTGGGATTTTGGCCATCCCACCAGCGGCCTCGCCCGCGAACGCAGCAATGTAGCTTACGATTACGGTACCGAGACAGTAACCACAGGAGGATCGGGCTTCGGCATTATGGCTTTGATAGTTGCCGACCATCGCAAATGGATAAGCCACGATCAGGCTGTTGCTCGGATGCTGAAAATAGTTGACTTTTTATATCGCGCCGATGCCTATCATGGCGTATTCCCGCATTGGCTGAATGGGGAGACAGGTAAAACCATCCGCTTTGGCCGTAAAGACGATGGTGGTGATTTGGTGGAAACCTCCTATCTTTTCGAGGGGCTGTTATGCGCACGGCAATATTTTACAGCCAATAACAACCAGGAACGCCGCATTCGCGACGTAATTAACTGGATGTGGAGCGACATTGAATGGAGCTGGTATACCCGCGAGGGCAGGGATAACCTGTACTGGCATTGGTCGCCTAATAATGGCTGGTCCATGAACTTCCCGATAAGGGGCTTTAACGAATGTTTGATAACTTATATTTTAGCGGCCTCGGGCGACAGGTACCCGGTATCGGCCGATGTTTACCACCGTGGCTGGGCACAAAGCGACTTTTTTAAAAACGGACAAACTTTTTACGGGCATAAATTGCCTTTAGGTTTTGATTATGGTGGTCCGCTTTTCTTTTCGCAATATTCATTCCTTGGATTAAATCCTAAAGGATTAAAGGACCGTTATGCCAATTACTGGGAACAAAATACCAACCACACGCTGATCAATCATGATTATTGCGTGGATAATCCTAAAAAGTTTAAAGGCTACGGCGAAAACTGCTGGGGACTTACCGCAAGTGATAATTTTGAAGGTTACAATGCCCATTCGCCCACTAACGATTTGGGCGTAATTACCCCAACTGCAGCCCTATCAGCATTTCCTTATGCGCCGGAATACTCGATGAAAGCACTACGTCATTTTTATTATGATTTGGGTGATAAAATTTGGGGCGATTACGGTTTTACCGATGCCTTTAGCGAACAGCATAACTGGTACGCCAAAGAATACCTGGCCATTGACCAGGGGCCAATTGTGGTAATGATTGAAAATTACCGCAGCGGCTTGTTATGGAACTTGTTTATGAGCTGCCCCGAAGTACAACACGGGTTGAAGAAATTGGATTTTGAGAGTACTATGATAAAATAGCGAAGCGGTTATAATATGCTTTGTTAGCTACAACAAAACGGGCGAAATGAATCGCCCGTTTTGCTTGCTACCGGTAACCGATCAGTTGCTGGCCGAGATGCTTAACCCTGGCAACGAATTGATAGTAATTACGCTATGCGTATTGAGCACCGCATCAAAAGTAGGCATTACACCTGTCGCAATCACTTCCTGGCGGTCTGTCGACATGGATTGCGTAGTCTGGTCTTTCCATTGAAAAACAAGGCCGTTAAGGTAAATGTTTGAACTGTTGCCATAGGAAACGCTTTTTGTCTCATGTGCTTCGAGCGAGAAAGTTTGCTCAAGCGATGGTTTTTGGATGTCGTTTCCCTGACGGATCAATAAGGTCACGTTGACGTACTGATTGGTGTTGTTGATGAATTTTTTTTGGCCGCTCATGATAATAGAGTTTAGTGTTTAAAATTTGTTAATTACTTATTGTCTTAATGACGTAGGCAAATCTATATGGTGTGAGCTGTGATTTTACAGGTGGTTTTACCCGGTTGTGTATTCGGGTAAAATTACCCGGTAAGCGACACTCGCGCCAAACACATAATGCCCAAGCCAGGTTAATTGAAATGTTCTGGTTTAACGGAAGTATAAATATTTGTATCAAAAAATTGTATTATTGAGGTGTATATAAGGTTGGTGTATAACTCTTGTTCCACCTGCTAAAACCACCCGGCCTGTAGTACCAGTAAAACCATTGTAAAATGAGAAAAGTATATTCTTTGATTGTATGTACTACAATCTGCATGTTACTATCTGCAAATTGGGCCACAGCCCAACAATCACAAAAGCAACTAACGTATTGCAATCCCATCAATATCGACTACGGCTATACGCCCATACCCAACTTTGCCACCGAAGGCAAGCATCGCGCAACTGCCGATCCGGTGATTACGATGTACAAAGGCGATTACTATCTATTCTCCACCAATCAATGGGGATACTGGTGGAGCAGCGATATGTACCACTGGAACTTTGTGGCCCGTCATTTTTTGCGGCCCGAGCATCATGTGTACGATGATTTATGTGCGCCAGCAGTTTGGGTACAGGGTGATACACTGATGGTGTTTGGCTCAACATACTCATCCAACTTCCCGATATGGATGAGCACTAATCCTAAAGGCAACGAATGGAAAGAAGCCATACACGAATTTGAACCCGGCGGCTGGGACCCCGACTTTTTTAGAGATGATGATGGCAAGTTGTACATGTACAACGGCAGCAGCAACACCTACCCGGTTTACGGCGCCGAAATTGATCCTAAAACATTTCATTTAAAAGCCTACCGTAAAGAAATGTACTTTTTACAACCCTATCGCTACGGCTGGCAGCGCTTTGGTGAGTATATGGATGACACTTTTTTGGATCCGTTTATTGAAGGTTCGTGGATGACCAAACATAACGGCAAATATTACCTGCAATATGGCGCGCCGGGCACCGAGTTTAGCGGATATTCGGATGGGGTAGTAGTTGGCGATAACCCGCTGGGGCCGTTTACGCCGCAGTCTATGCCGTTTAGCTATAAACCGGGCGGCTTCGCTAAGGGCGCAGGACATGGAGCCACCTACACCGATACCTGGGGTAATTACTGGCATATATCCACCGTGGTAATCGCTGTAAAAAACAGTTTTGAACGTCGTTTAGGTATCTGGCCGGCCGGCTTTGATAAGGATGATATACTGTATTGCAATACAGCCTTTGGCGATTATCCTACTTATTTGCCCGATGGCAAAGCTGATCACCTGCAAAGCCGTTTTACCGGTTGGATGCTACTCAATTATAATAAACCGGTACAAGTATCATCAACCCTGGGTGGCTATGTGCCCAATAATGCGGTTGATGAAAATATAAAAACCTACTGGAGCGCGGCCACAGCTAACCCCGGCGAGTGGATACAAACTGACCTCGGTAATGAAAGTACCGTAAACGCCGTGCAAATAAATTATGCCGATCAGGATGCAACCATATTGGGAAAATCGACCACTACGTATACCCAATACAAATTATATTATTCATCGGATGCAAAAAAGTGGCACATCCTGGCTGATAAAAGCGCCAATAAAACTGATGTACCACATGATTACATCGAACTACAAACACCCGTAAAAGCCCGTTATATTAAACTGGAAAATGTACACATGCCAACCGGTAAATTTGCCATTAGTGGTCTGCGTGTATTTGGTAATGGCGGCGGCACCAAACCCGATACCGTACAAAGCTTTATAGTATTGCGTACCGAAAAAGACAAGCGCAGTGCCTGGATAAAATGGCAAACGGTTGATAACGCTTTCGCTTATAATATTTACACCGGTGTAGCACCCGATAAATTATACAATTGTATTATGGTGCACAGCGCCAACGAATACTATTTTAAGGCGATGGATAAAGAGAAACCTTATTATTTTTGTATTGAAGCGATAAACGAAAATGGGGTGTCGGCAAGGACGAAAGTTATTAAGGTGGAATAAAACAAACCTTTAACTTTATTTTAATCCAAAATATCAAACTAAATTTTAATTTTAGTCTTTTAGTTTAAACCCGATTTTATGATGAAGCGCAGATACGTAACGCTACTCCTTTTATTTTGCTTAACCTTTCCTGTTTTATTGCAGGCCCAAACCAATAAATCGTTCGACCGTGGTTCGTACATCGATAAAAAAGACACACTGCCGTACCGCATCTTATTCCCGCGTGAATTTGATCCTATGAAAAAATATCCGCTAATCATAGTACTGCATGGCGCAGGCGAGCGCGGAAACGATAATGAGGCACAACTGAAATACGGTACGGAATTATTTTTAAAAGATACCATTCGCCAGCGATATGCTGCTATTGTGATATATCCGCAATGCCCGGCATCGTCGTATTGGTCCAACGTGAAATTTGAAAAGGATTCAGCTACGCAGAAGACAAAATTTGTTTTTCAATATGATATGCCGCCCACCAAAGCGATGCAGTTGCTATTGGGCTTTATTGATGACTTTTTAGATAAGCCTTTTGTAAACAAACATAAGGTTTATGTAGGGGGCCTCTCGATGGGTGGTATGGGTACATTAGAAATAATAGGCCGTAAACCCGGCCTTTTTGCGGCAGCCTTTGCCATTTGTGGGGGTGATAACACGCTAAACGCAAAAAAATATGCAAAGAAAGTGCCACTATGGATATTTCACGGACAAAAAGATAGTGTAGTGCCCTACGAGCATTCAGAATCAATAGTGAGGGCCATCAAGGATGCAGGTGGAGAGCCACGGTATACTTTATATCCCAATGACGATCACAACAGCTGGAATGATGCCTTTGCCGAACCGGATTTGATGCATTGGTTGTTTAAGAATAGTAAGTAGGGATAGCAAAACGTCATTGCGAGGCACGATCCGCCCAATGGCGGACTGAGTTATGCATTTATAAGCCAGGCTGGTCGTAAGCAAAGTTCAGAGGTTGCTTCGTCGTTCCTCCTCGCAATGACGATCTTTTTGAGGGCTATTCTTTCGGCTTCGGCGGCAAATTCCGCATGTTAAACTTTGGCTTGTAGGCTGGCTTTGCTTCGATGGTTTCGGACGGCGTGGTTGGCGCAACAATTTGCTCACTGGTGGTTTCTTCAACAGCGGGGGGGGATGCAGGTTCTGCCTTATTCTCTGCATTCTCAGCCGGTTTCGGGATAGTCGCCGCCTTAAACTTTGGTTTAAAACCCAGTTTAGGTGAGGGAGAAGGGGATGCTGCTATCTGCGAATTTTCGGAATTAGCCTCAACAACGGGCGGATTCAAAGGTTCTTCCTTTTTATCTTCGGTAGTACTAACAGCCTTCGCGGTAACTCCTGCTTTAAACTTGGGTACAAAACCTAATTTTGGCGCAGGTGCGGCATCCGGTAAATTTTCGGTGGCCGCAGGGGCATCTGGTGGGTTTACAGTTTCCTCCTTTTTATCAGCCGGTGCAGGCTTTGGCATATTGCCGGCCCTAAACTTGGGTGCAAAACCCAATTTAGGCGATGGTGCAGGAGTCGCTGTGGCCTCCGATAAACTTTCCGTTATGGTTTGCTCGGCGAGCGGATTATCGATATGTACTTTTTCTGTTTTAACCTCGGGCGCCAGGGGATATTGTCGCCTTAATTTGTTGAACCAGTATTTTTTGGTATGATCAAAACTCTTTTCGCCCATTTGCTCAAAGTGGTTCTTAAATTCAGAAAATAACGACTGCCCGCCTTGTTCCAGGGCAACCAGGTCAATTCTTTTCTTCTTAAAAAACTCTTCGAATGTCATGGGGGGAATTTGAAAATTATTTAATTTGAGGATTTGAAAATGTGTTGATTTGAACTTTGTGAATTAATTTTCAAATTTTCAAATCAACGCATTTTCAAATTGAAACTTCCACATCCAATTGGTTAAACCGGATACCCTTGTCTGTTTGCACCCAATCTTCGCGCTCGGCATCAGTAGCTGTTGCTAATTTAGGGAACCATTCTAATGGGAATACCTGCTGTTTGCCGTTGTCCATTTCAACAAAAAGCAGGCCGTTGCTAAAGGTTACTTTAACTTTTTTGTCTTGCTTACGAGTGGAGATTAGTGGCATCGTATTAATTTGAATATTTTTTAATTTGAAAATTTGAAAATGGAGCTATCAAAGTTAATTTTCAAATCTTCAAATCGCCACATTTTCAAATTGAAAATTATTCCGCCATATTATGGTACACCGCCTGCACGTCATCGTCTTCTTCAAGGCGGTCAATCAGCTTCATAATATCGGTAATTTGTTCTTCGGTTACTTCGTGGAATGATTGTGCCACACGCTCCAGCTTGGCCGATTTTACTTCGATGCCGGCTTCTTCCAGCGCCTTTTGCATCTTACCGAAATCTTCAAACGCAGCGTGCATTACGCCAATGTCGTTGCCATTTTCGTCGGCTTCCACAAACAAGTCTTCCAGGCCGGCATCAATCAGTTCAAATTCCAGTTCTTCCAGGTCGCGGTTGCCGGGTTCAAAAGTGAAAACCGATTTACGGGTGAAAATAAAGTCCAGCGACCCAGTCTTACCCAGTGAACCGCCATATTTGGTAAAATAGCTGCGCACGTTGGCTACTGTACGGTTAATGTTATCGGTAGCGGTTTCCACCAGTACGGCAACACCGTAAGGCGCGTAACCTTCGTACACTATTTCTTCGTAATCCTTTTCATCGCGACTGATGGCACGTTTGATGGCAGCCTCTACACGATCTTTAGGCATGTTTACCGCCTTTGAGTTTTGTACGGCTGTGCGCAAGCGCGAGTTGGTGTTGATATCGCCACCACCGGCTTTTACCGCCATTACAATTTCCTTACCCAAACGGGTAAACTGCACTGCCATTTTGCTCCAGCGCTTTAATTTTCTCTCTTTACGAAATTCAAATGCTCTTCCCATTTCTTTTTAGTTCATAGTTGATGGTTCATAGTTCATGGCCATCTTTCGATATTAATAGAATCAGCGAATATAATACTTGTTTTTTCTTCTATCAATCAGATGGTGTGCAATTCTAATTGTCGTACAAAATATAAAAGTAACGATTTGTCATCCTGAGTGTAGCAAAGGATCTTCTCCGCCCTGCAATAGTCCACATGTGTGGTTCGCCATATATCGCAGAAGATCCTTCGCTGCGCTCGGGATGACAAAAAGAAAAAACCTCTTAGCTTTAACCTTTAAGCTTTTACCTTAAATTAAACAATATCCTTTAAATTTAACAGCATATCGGCCACCATTTTTGGCAGGTCGTACTCCAGTTTCCAGCCCCAGTCGTTTTGGGCGGTACTGTCGTCAATTGATTTTGGCCAGCTGTCGGCTATGGCTTGCCGCGAATCGCTTTCGGCGTAGCTTATTTCAAAGTTAGGGATATGTTTTTTTATTTCCCCGGCCAGTTGCGTTGGGGTAAAGCTAACTCCTGCTAAATTATAGGATGAACGGATACTTACCTTGTCGGCAGGCGCATCCATCAAAGCTATGGTGGCACGGATGGCATCGTCCATATACATCATGGGAAGGGCGGTATTGGCCGAAAGGAAACTTTCGTAACTTCCCGTTTTTAGCGCCTGGTGAAATATGTGCACGGCATAATCGGTAGTGCCGCCACCTGGATTTGCCCGCCAGCCAATTAAACCGGGGTACCGCAGACTGCGGACATCCAACCCGTATTTTTCGAAATAGTATTCGCACCAGCGTTCGCCGGCCAGTTTGCTGAAACCGTAAACCGTGTTGGGGTCCATTACGCAATATTGCGGCGTATCGTGCTGTGGCGAATGCGGGCCGAAGACGGCTATGGAACTTGGCCAAAAAACTTTCGCAACTTTAAATTCCACTGCAAAATCGAGTACGTGAAGCAGGCCGCTCATGTTTAAATCCCAGGCCATTCTGGGTTTTTGTTCGCCTACAGCCGAAAGGATAGCTGCCAGCAAATACACCTGTGTGGGCCGGTGTTTTTCAAATATATGGTGCAGGTTATCCTTATCCAGCACGTTCACAATTTCGTAAGGACCGCTGTTTTTCCGCATGTTATATACGGGGCTTTTTAAGTCGGAGGCGATTACAGCTTCTTCGCCGTAAATTCCTCTTAAAGCAGCCACCAGTTCAGTCCCAATCTGGCCGTTAGCGCCAATCACCAAAATCTTTTCGCTCATACAAATCGTTTTGCGGGGACAAAGGTAGGGATTTGGGGGGATAATTGTTGAAAGGTTGTAAAGTTGAAATGTTGGAAAGTTGTTGATTAAGTTAATTAAGTTAATTAAGTTGGATTGATTGAGTTGATTAAGTTAGAATGAGTTGATTAAGACAATCCTTAAATCAGCTAATCCTACGAATCATGGTTCAGACAGTTGCGTTAGCGATAGCAGTGGATACCGGCCCGCGCTTAAGGCCTGAAGGCGTATGAACGGATAGCGCGGGCCAAAGGCAACGCCCCAATTTTAGTTAATAGTTGATTAAGTGAGTGGTTGGTTAAGTTGATAGCTATCGATAACGGGTTACCTTTAAATTGCAGCGGTATTAATGTGAAAAATAAGAACCCATGCAGTTTGATTTTGGATTATTAAGCAGGCATCACAAAACTCTTTTAGTTACCATCGTTTATTTTTTACTTTGGTTCAGATTATGGTGGTTAGAGAGTCAAATTTATTTACATACCCAGGCTGGCGATAGGATTGCACTTGGTGAGGGTATTACTTATGGTGGCTTGCTAGCTATGCTCTTTGCTGTATTTTTAAGTTTCGCACTTGTTATCAAGTTATGGTTTAACCGCGACGTGATATTTTGCCTGCTTTGGCTTGTTACAATATGGCTGCCGGTAGTATATATGATTTGGCGGCAGTAGGTCGATGCTTTAAATAATACTCCCCAAAACAACCAATCAGACACAGTATTTAGTTAATATACTAAACAGGTAGACTTAATTCCATATTAAAATCAAAAAAAATCGCATCTTTGTAACCAAAATTTATTTATTCATAACAATTTAACAAAATGAAACCTCCTGAAGGAAGCTTCATTACCATTAAAAAACAAATTATACAATGAAAGTCGCAGTAGTAGGTGCCACAGGTTTGGTGGGCACTAAAATGTTGCAGGTCCTTGCGGAACGCAACTTCCCCGTTACAGAATTAATTCCGGTAGCTTCAGAGAAAAGTGTTGGTAAACAAATCACTTTTAAGGGTAAGCAGTACACGATTGTTTCTGTTGAGGATGCGATAAAGCAGAAGCCCGATGTTGCCATATTTTCGGCAGGGGGCAGCACTTCATTGGCACAGGCGCCGCTTTTTGCAGCTGCCGGTACAACAGTTATTGATAATTCATCGGCCTGGCGCATGGACCCCACCAAAAAACTGGTAGTGCCCGAGGTAAATGCCGATGTGTTGACGGCCGATGACAAAATCATCGCCAACCCAAATTGTTCTACCATACAAATGGTAGTGGCCCTAAAACCGCTGCACGATAAATATAAAATTAAAAGGGTAGTGGTATCTACCTACCAATCCGTAACCGGTACCGGCGTAAAAGCGGTTGACCAGTTATTTAATGAGCGTAAAGGTATCGACGGTCCTAAGGTTTATCCTTATACCATTGATTTGAATGTGATCCCGCAAATTGACGTATTTACCGAAAACGGTTACACCAAAGAAGAAATGAAAATGGTGAACGAGACCGTTAAAATTATGGGCGACGACAGCATTAAGGTAACTGCTACCACAGTGCGTATCCCGGTAATGGGCGGCCACTCCGAATCGGTAAATATTGAGTTTTTACACGATTTTGATTTGAGCGAAGTAAGGGAACTGCTGGCAAAATCGCCGGGCATTGTGGTGGTTGACGATACTGCCAACTTAAAATACCCGATGCCGCTTGATGCGCACGATAAGGATGAAGTATTTGTAGGCCGTTTGCGCCGCGACGAAAGTCAGCCGAATACATTGAACTGCTGGATAGTATCCGACAACCTGCGTAAAGGTGCAGCTACCAATGCGGTGCAAATTGCAGAGTATTTGGCTGCCAAGCATTTGATTGGGCAGGGGGAAGAAGTTGCTTAACGAACCTGCATAGTTCGCAATGCATAGCATATAAGTTTTTTCGCTTCGCTCAAGAGATAGTTTCTCACTGCGTTCGAAATGACATGGTTTTTAATATTAAAATAGGGATAATCAGTAGGTTATCCCTATTTTTATGGAAACAATTTCCTGATGAGAGTTACCTGCCTTTTTGCATTTTTATGCTGTTTTTTTGTTTCGTTTAATTTATTAGCCCAATCCCCAAAAGCTGTTGAGGCCGATATTACCGCATCTTTTAATAAAATAGGCTATTGGCACGGTTACCGTTTTAGTCATCCGCAAGATACTACCGTGAATTCGTCCGATTCAGTCTCAAAGGCAAACAAGGTATTCCGGCAAAAACTAAAGTATTATGCTTCTACCCACCCATTTACATTAAATCTTAGGTTTAGGGACCTCGATAGCAGTTTTTTAACTATAAGCACCGCCAACGACGGCTTGTTCAGAATTTATTCGTGGGATACCAATTTGGGAGGGACAATGCGGCATTTTGAGAATCTGTTTCAGTATAAAGCGGGCGCAAAAGTAAGCGCAATACTAAAAGCCGATACAGACGAAGCCAACCGGGAGTACAATTATAATTACTCAAACATATACACGCTAAAAGCGCACGATAATACTTTCTATCTCGCTATTTATCAGGGTCAATTTTCGAGAAAGGACCGGACAGAAGGCATACGGGTATTTGCGATAGAAAACGGGGTATTAAACGATAAAGTAAACCTTATTAAAACAGCCGATGGCTTGCAGAGTCAGCTTTATTACTATTATAATATATTCTCGGTTACCGACAGTATCAGTCCAAATATCCGGTATAATGAGGCACTAAAAACAATCTCGTTACCGGTTGTTGCGGCCCATGGTAAATTGACCGGCAAGCGTGTGGTGTATAAGTTTAATGGGAGGTGTTTTGAAAAGGTGGGGGGCTGAGCTTGATGCCTTGCTACCCTCTATGTCATTTAGGGAACGAACGAGAAATCTTCGGGTATCGCTATTTTTCGGCGATTATACCGATGCGTTCTTTCTGCCTGATGTTTTTTTTCTGGTATTCATTACTTTAGAATGGCCGGTTGGCGCTCCAGTCCGGACTGCCCCCGCGACATTGCTATCAAATTCGACAGCCGAGGTTTTACCGGTTTTATGATACTCAGCAATCGCGTCACTGATCTTTTTTTTGTTCTCGTCTGTCAACACTGATGGGCTAACCACTAAATCTACATTTTTCGGTTCTTTAATATATCCCATATTTGTTAAATCATCAATAACTAAATTTAAGTGATAAAGCGATTTCTGCCGACATTATACCAATATACGAAGAAACGGGGTGTTAAAAAAAGTACGAACATTGTTTTTAGCAAAAGGTTATCCCTATTTTTATGGAATTAACTTTAGTTTGCTTTTTATGAAGTTGTTATTTACGTTTCTGATTATACTGGGATTTGTTGCGGGAGTAGAAGCGCAATCGCTAAAATTAATAGAAACTGATTTGGTTAAATCATTTAAGAAAATACCTTATTTTAATAAACAACGATATAAGGGCGCAAAAAACGTTGCCTGGGACGATTCCCTTGCTATTGCCAACGAGGTTTTTGCAAAAACATTACAGCAGTATACCACCCGTTTCCCGGCAACAATTGCTTATCCGTTTTCGATGTTAAAAAAAGAACATTTGGGCATTTGTACATCATCTGATGGATTGTTCAGAATATACTCGTGGGATAATCAAACAGGGGGAACTATGTATTTTTTTGACAACGTCTATCAGTTTAAAACAGGCACAAAAACTTTTTCGAACATTTACAAGCAAAAGGATGAGGGCGACGCCGGGCTTGACTTTTACAAAATATACATGATGAAAGTGCAGGGGAAAACTTATTACATAGGGGTTTTTCTGGGGATAGAATCGTCCAGGTATCATTTCGAAGGCGTAAATATTTTTGCTGTGGAAGATGGAAAGCTGAATGATAATGTTAAGCTGATAAAAACAAAGAGCGGGCTGCGCAGCCTTTTAAGTTACGAGTATGATGTTGCATCATCCGTTGAATGGAAAAACCAGCCGGAGATAAGTTTTGATGCAACTGCAAACGCCATCAATTTTCCGCTGGTGGCTGCTAATGGTAAAATGACGCAGAAATTTATTACCTATAAGTTTACGGGGCAATATTTTGAAAGGATAAAAAACTAACATGGAAAACGACGCCCTCCCGCTAATCTCCATCCTTGTAGCCGCCCGTAATGAAGAAGCCAATATTGCCGCCTGCCTCGATGCGTTGATTAGCCAGGATTATCCAAAAGATAAATTCGAAATATGGATAGGCGATGATCAGTCGGAAGATAACACGGCTGCCATTGTAATGGAATACGCGATCAAATACCCCAATGTTCATCTTTTTTCTGTTGAAGCTTGTGTGCTGCATCAAAAAGGGAAATCAAATGTACTGGCGCAGTTGGCCCCGCAGGCAAAGGGAGAGTTTTTATTTATTACGGATGCCGATGTGACGTTAGGGCCATTATGGCTCAAAACCATGTTGCCGTACTTTACTCCCCAGGTTGGTGTAATAACCGGCGTGGTTGCTACCAAAGGCAACAGCCTTTTTGCGAAACTGCAAAACGCCGAATGGCTGTTTTATATGGCGCATGGTCACAGCAATTTCGAAAGAGGGAAACCGGTAACCGCCGTGGGCGGTAACATGGCTGTACGTGCATCGGCTTATTGGTTAACCGGTGGGTATGAGCAGATATCGTTTTCGGTGACCGAAGACCTGGAGCTTTTTAAAGAGATCCGAAAAAAAGGGTTCACGTTTCATAGCGTTTTTAATGCAGAGAGTTTGGGTTTTACCAATCCTTTACCTTCGTTTGGCGCATTAATAAAACAACGGAGAAGATGGTTTACCGGTGCAATGCAATTGCCACTGATCTTTGTAGTAAGCCTGGTATTTTCATGGTCGTTGCTGCTGATTCTGCTTATTGTTGCGGTTTTTGCCTGGAAGGCAGCCTTATTGTTGTTTTTGGTTAAATGGTTAATGGATATTGGCTTTTTGATAAAAACCTATCGGCAGCTTCACCTTAAAGTTGATGCAGGCGTGTGGCTTTATTGGCCATATTCCCTGGTTTTTAATACGCTGGTACTGGCATTGCAATTAATGCCGGGGGCTGTGGAGTGGAAGGGGAGGAAGTATGAGGAGAAGTATGTGGTGGCGGATGGATTGTAGGAATAGGGGAGTTTGTAGAGACGCGATACTCGTGTCTCTACGCAAGGTAAATGACATACAGGCGGATTTTACAGAAGTTTGGTTGAGCGTATGGCGGGAGACGCAAGTATTGCGTCTCTACAGAAAAAGGGTTCGTCTGCGAAGAGGCCTCGTCGGAAGAGCCAGTTACGAATGGGGGAACAAGAACCTGTTAACATTAGTTGTATGAAATGCCGCATTATAACTTTTTCTTATACGTATTCCCTATCTTTGAAAAGATATGATCTCCTTCGCCCACCGTGTTTTTATGGAAGTTGCCGCCAATCTGAGTTTCAGTAAGGCGGCGCAGATACTGTTTGTAACGCAGCCTGCCATCAGCAAACACATTAAGGCGCTGGAAGATCAGTATAAAGTGCCGCTGTTTGAGCGTAAGGGAAACAGTATTCTACTTACCGAGGCTGGTAAAAAACTAAACGAATACCTGTTACAGGCTTCCGAAATTGAGCGCAAAGCCGAGTATGACCTTTCGGTTTTAAGCAGCCTTTCGCAGGCGGCGGGGCATTTGCGGCTGGGGGCCAGTACCACCATTGCCTTATATATTTTGCCATCTATATTATCAGGTTTTCAGCGGGAATATGCCAATGTTGATGTGCAATTGGTAAACCGCAATTCGGAATATATTTTAAATGCGCTGCTTAACCACGAGGTGGATATCGGTATTATCGAGGTGGAAAATAAGCTCACCACCGTATCCTATCGGGCTTTTATGAGTGATGAGGTGATACCGGTATGTTCGGCCAATAGTCCGCTGGCAGGTAGATCATTAACCTTAAAGCAGTTTATAAAAACGCCGCTCGCTTTGCGCGAAAGGGGGTCGGGTACCTTGAACGCGCTGTTAAAATCGCTGTCGATACTGCATATTAAACCCGCCGAGCTATCGGTAAAAATACGCTTAGGCGGTACCGAAGCTTTGAAAAACTTCCTGCTGGCCGATCAATGTTTGGGCTTTATGCCGCGACCGTCTATCATCCGTCAACTGGCCGAAGGCGATTTGGTGGAAGTTCCTGTAGAAGGATTGAAAATTACCCGGGATTTCTTTTTTATCCGCCGCAAGGGGACGGAGGACTTTGGATTGACGAGTAATTTTATCAATTATGCGCTGGGGCATGTGGGTGGGTGAAAAATAATAAACTTTGTCATCCTGGAACAAAGTGAAAGATCTTCTACGCCCTGCGATAGTCCACATATATGATCAGCAATGCACGGCGGAGAAGATTCTTCGCTGTACTCAGAATGACGAATCCCCTAATTGCTTCACTCGTTCCTCATTCGCAATGACAATGTTTGTTACTGTATCCTCCTCAAAATCCCCGTTCCGAGGCCATCTGTACTTTCGGCCGCGTTTGATAGTATTACAACGGCTATATTTTTATCAGCGTTAAAGGCCACAAAGCTACTGCTGCCGTTGGTGCCGCCATTATGAAAGGTATACTCAACCCCGTCTACCGTAATAATATGCCAGGCCAGGCCAACTTTTACATCTTTATTGAAAGTTACTTTTTGCGTTAGCATAAATGCTTTTGAAAGTTCATCGGTACCGGGGTGCATGTTGGCTTTGGCATAAATCAGCATATCATTCAAAGTGGAGCGCAGTGCGCCACAGGCGGCCAGTACATCAAAGTCCCAGCCTGTTACCGGCTGACCATTTTTAGCGTACACCTGTACAAACCTCGGCGCGGCCAGCGGGTTTATATTCTGATCGGTATTGAAAATATTTAGGGGCTTGCAAATAATATCACGCACCATTTGCGCGTACGTTTCGGCATTTACGGTCTCTAAAATATTGCCGAGCAGCCCAACGGCCAGGTTAGAGTAGGCATATTTTTCGCCGGGCGTGCTTTCAAGCTTGCAGGTTTTTAAATAGCTATACAGTAACTCCTTTGTATAGTCTTTATAGGGGTTAAGTGCATCGCTGGCATGGCTAATCAGGTTATCGGGTATCCGCGCCAGGCCCGAAGTATGGTTGCTTAACATTTGTAAGGTGATGGCCCTTAGCTCGGGGTTAGCGGCAACAGAATCGGGCAGGTATTTGGTTATGGGGTCGGTTAATTTAACTTTTCCCTGGTTGGCATACCAGGCCAGCAGCGTGGCGGTAAAGGTTTTGGTAACAGAGCCTATCTCGAAAAAATTATCCTCGTTGGGCAGCTTGCCGTTATGTTTAATGGTTTCGCCGTAACTGTAAATGGAAGTGGTGCCGTTTTTAACCACACCAATAATTACGCCCACCGTATTTGCTTTTTGGATGTACTTGCGGGCAACCGTATCAATTTGTTTATCCATTTCAGTCCGCAAAGGATTGGAAGTGGCCACCAGCGCAGTTTTATTGGCAACGGGCGCAAAGTACGATTGAAACAGGAAAAGCTGCAGTTTATCCAGTTGATCTAAACTTAACATCAGCTGCAGTGTCATGGCGTCAAACTTTAGCTTGTAAGTAGCCACGCTGTTGTTTACGAAGCTGATGAGCGATGTTTCCTTTACAGGACCAAGGGTAAATAGCTGGTTATTCACCACGTTATTAAACGCATCAAGGCTCAGCTGATTCTGAAAGCCGGTCCCGGCCATATTATAAATGGCGTCGGCATTTTTGTGGTTGATGTATTTTACCACTTCCTGAAAAACCGAATCCACCTTTTGCTGCTGGCGGCTTTGGGCGGATGCTGCTGATGCCATGACTAGGGATAAAAGGATGATGAATGTTAATCTCATAGTATAACTTCAACACATAACGTTGCGAAGTGGATATTAATGTAAAGGATTGGTTAGGCGGGCGAACTTTTTTTCATTTACCGACCACAAAAATAGGTTGGCCGACATGCCAAGCAAGGCGCTAATCAGGCAACTATACCCGATGAGGGTGCCAATTTCTACTGGTATCGAAAGCGAGATCATTATAAAAAAGCCTCCAAAGCCAATTATAAATAAGAAAACAGCGGCTAAAATAACTCCACCGTCAATTAAAGTGAATTTCAATATTCCGTTTTTTCTTTTTTCTTCCCAATTCCTTAAAAAGGCGCTAGTGTTAAATTCTTCTTCGCTAACTCCTTTTTCCTTCAAGTCAGCAAGTAACAAAACCTTTTTTTTGAATTGGAAATAATCTTGAATAAAGCCGATTAGAAAAACAACCAAAATAATGCCCCAGTCGTTTTTGGCATTGGTGGAATAACGTAATAATAGAGAAAACGTCAAAGTAGTGATAGCGATCGATGGAAGCCGTATTTTTAAATAGTCTTTTATGATATGAATGTTCAATTGCTTTGGTTTAAGGAGTTCGTTCTGTTACAAAATTAGTTAATTATCGCGTAAACTGAATCGTCATTTCCGCAATTTTTAGTTAGTCGGTAAGCGTGTTGTAACTATTTCGTAAAATGGTGCTTAGGATAGTTCGATAACACGTGGCTCCTCCGGAGCCCTTCTTGTGGGCTTGTTCGCTATAAACACGCGGCCTCGCTGAGGCCGTTGTTTGATACGTAAGTTTGTTAACCCATTCCGGAGGCGCCCATATCTTTAACGGGAAGGCTGTTTAACACGGTTAGGCAATATAAACCCAAATAAACGGCAACTTCCAATTTAAAATCAAACCCGTTCAATTTTACAAATAAAGCAACAGGCTTGCGCATTACGGGCATGCAGATAAGCAACATTGGCTTGCTGATCAAATATTTCGCCAATCAGGTCGTCAACATCAGCATCGCCAACCAGGGTGGTACTAACCATTTGCTGGCGTTCGTCATAACCGATTAAGGTTAACGGAAAACTCTTTTTGTTTGCCTTAATTTCGGGTGGGAAACGATACACGTCCGCGTATTCGTCCACATCTTCACTATGAATAAATATTGGACCGGGCTGGTTAAACGCGTTATCAATTTGAAATGGGCTATGGGTTAACAGCATCCGCTTGTCAACTCCTTTAACAAATGGTTTTAGCGAAACCCGGCATGGCCCGGCGCCGGTGGCTATGTTTTCAATAACCGCGTGGCCAAAATCATCTTTCAGGGTAAGTTTAACCCTTTTTGCGTATTCCTTCGAAATGGGTACTATTTTAAATTTGTTCATGATTTAATAATTTGATGAAACAAAGGTGCGAATAGACAATTTTGGATAAAACCCGATACTTGCTATCTGGACGGGGATTAAACGGATTTTGGCGGTTACCCGGATTTTAGAATGCGCGCTTTTCAAAATAGAAACATATCCGAAATCGAAATTCCTAAATCCCAAATAACGTTATCTTTGCAGTAATGAATAAACAGCAAATATTTTCTATAAAAAACGAACAGCAATTTAATGATGCTGCCCTGGAAGTCTTCGGGCATCAGGCTAAAAATTGCGCAGTTTATCGTGATTTTATAGGGGGATTAAAAATTAAGCCTACTGAAGTTACCAGCTTTCAGCAGATTCCTTTTTTGCCCATCGAGCTTTTTAAATCCCATAAAGTAGTTAGTAATAACCATACAGCCGAAGTTACATTCACCAGTTCGGGCACTACTGGCATTACAACCAGCAGCCATTATGTTACTGATGTAAGCTGGTATACTGAAAGTTTTCGGGCCGCGTTTAATTTATTTTATGGTGATATTAAGAATTATACCATATTGGCCTTGTTGCCCTCGTACCTGGAACGTGCAGGTTCGTCATTAATTTATATGGCCGATGATTTAATCAAGCAATCCGAAAATGCAGATAGTGGCTTTTTTTTGTACAACCATGATGAACTTTATCATCAACTTAAAAAGCAACAGGAATTGCAAAAACCTACCCTGCTAATAGGGGTAACGTTTGCATTACTTGATTTTATCGATAATTATAATCTAAAGTTTCCACAACTTATTGTGATGGAAACCGGCGGTATGAAAGGCCGCCGAAAAGAAATGATACGTGAAGAATTACATGAACAATTATGCAATGGCTTTGGCGTTAATGCTATACACTCGGAGTACGGAATGACCGAATTGTTGTCGCAAGGCTATTCCACCGGAAACGGTATTTTTAACTGCCCTCCCTGGATGCGTATTATCGCCCGCGATACCAACGACCCAATAATGCTACTGGATAATGAAAAAGCCGGTGGCATTAATGTAATAGACCTGGCTAACATCAATTCGTGCTCGTTTGTAGCCACACAGGATCTCGGCCGCGTTTATGCAGGCAACTCTTTCGAAGTTTTGGGCCGTTTTGATAACTCTGACATCAGGGGATGCAATCTGCTGATTGCTTAAAACTTAACCCGCAGCTAACATAATATCGTTATTTTTGTTAACCTCCGTAAAAGACACTGTTATGATAGAAAAATTTTTGAGCGACGAGCAAGACCCAAAAGCGGTTGAAAAAATACACACGCGCCTAACCGACCTGATGACCACTGGCGAAGAGATATTGTACATAGCCGTTCAAAAAAAGCCTATTGTAAATTTATTGCCCGATTGTGTGGCGCTTACCAATAAACGCATACTTTTTTTCAGCCCGGCAAATTTGGGCCTATCCATAAAATTTGTTGATTTTGTTTGGAAAGATATATTGGAGGTTTACACCCGGGAAGAAATAATAGGCGCTATTTTTAGCGTAAAAACAACCGATGGCCTCGAAACCGGTGTTGATTACCTGCCCCGCGTGCAAGCCCGCAAGCTATATCAATACGCCCAGGAACGTAAAGAAGCCGAGCGAGAAGCCCGTCGCCTGCGTGATCTGGAAGAAAAACGTGCCGAATCGGGCTCCATTCAGTTTGAAAATGCCGCGCGTTTTGCTGCGCAACAGCCGGTGGTGCCAGTTACCCCGCCACCGATTACTGACACCGACTCAACAAAGCAAAACCTGAAACCAGATGAACTTACTGAAAAGCTAAAAAAACTACGAATGCTGTTCGATAACGGCCTCATCTCGCAGGAAGAATATAACCAAAAGAAACTCGAACTTTTGAATGAGTTATAATTGTTCATTGGTTCTTTTGGTTAAATAACCAATAATTATTTAGGCGAAACGGGAGTTTCGCGATAAAAAACAACACCCGGAAATTTTATCCAAAGTTTAAACTTATCCATCGAGCCAAAAACTTCTTCGCCCCGGGTGTAGAGGCGGGCCGGTTCAACGGCTTTTTCGGCATATTCACTTTTGATGATTTTATCGTCATCGTAGCGCTGCAGCGTACGCTCAGAAATGTGCAGAATAACTGCTATCTCCCGGAGATTTAAAGATATTTTTTGCCAGCGATAGTAAAAGACGCTTCGGAAAGCCCTGCCTCACCAATTTGATGATTTTGAATAATCCAGCAAACTATAAAACGGGTTAAATGAACCAGCGGTAGCGTATGTCACCATTGGCCCATTAACTACGTTGTTGGAATCCTTACTCTTTGTTTTATACAACATAATAGCAAATACAATTACCATTTGTCGTATCTGTAAATTTATTCCGCGATAATCAGGAAATAATTCTTTTTACCTTTCTGTGCCACCAAATACTTTCCATTTATCAACACATCCTTATTATAAACGTCATCGGCAGTATTTATCTTTACTTTATTTACCGCTACACCTCCACCGGCAATCATTTTTTTTGCTTCGCCTTTTGACGGGAAAACCGACGTACTTGCGGCTAATAAATCAACCGCTGCAATTCCGTTTGCCAAATCGTTTAAGCTGATATTAAAATTTGGTACACCTTCAAATAAAGCAAGCACTTCGGCATCGTTTAATTCATTCAAAAACTCAATACCAGTATTGCCAAACAAAAACTCGGATGATTTTATCGCCTTTTCGTATTCTGCTTCGCCATGTACGCGTATTGTGATGTCCTTTGCCAATGCTTTTTGAAGCGTACGCAAATGCGGTGCAGCATCCTGGTCGGCCTCCAAGCTTTCAATAGTTTCCCTATCAAACAATGTAAATATCCTTACGTAGGTTTTAGCATCTTCGTCGCTGGTGTTTAGCCAAAACTGGTAGAACTTGTAAGACGAGGTTTTTTCCGGATCAAGCCAAATATTTCCACCCTCGGTTTTACCAAACTTGGTGCCGTCGGCTTTTTTTATCAGTTGGGTAGTTATCGCAAAAGCCTCGCCCGCATCTTTGCGGCGTATCAGTTCGGTACCGGTAACAATGTTACCCCATTGATCCGATCCACCCATTTGTAATGCACAATTATGATGCTTCCATAAGTAGTAAAAATCGTAACCTTGCACCAATTGGTAACTAAATTCGGTGAATGACATCCCGGTATCGCCGCCAATGCGGTTTTTTACCGAATCTTTAGCCATCATATAATTAACGGTGATATGTTTACCTACATCGCGGATAAAATTCAGGAACGAAAAATCTTTAAACCAGTCGTAATTATTTACCATTCGGGCACTATTAGCGCCGCAATCAAAATCCAGAAATTTCTCCAGCTGCCCTCTTATCCCCGCAAGGTTATGCTGCAAAGCATCTTCGGATAATAAATTACGCTCGGCCGATTTGCCCGACGGATCGCCTACCATACCTGTAGCGCCGCCAACCAGTGCAAACGGTTTGTGGCCGGCGCGTTGAAAGTGGATCATGGTCATAATCTGCGCCAAACTGCCTACATGCAGCGAATCGGCAGTGGGATCAAAACCGATATAGCCCGAAACCATACCTTTATTTAACAGTTCTTCGGTACCGGGCATAATATCATGCAGCATACCACGCCAGCGTAATTCTTCAACAAAGTTCATTATATTTTCAATTTCAATCCCTATAATTATCGGGATGGCAAAGATAGCAGAATAACTTTTATTTGGGGATTACAGTGATTTTATGAATTGATTACGGTGATTTAAACAGTAGTTAATTTTTGAGTAATCCGATTGTGGTTACTTTGCAAACGGGGGTGCGTTATCATTTTTTAAATTGATAAAACCCTGAAAAAATCACTGTAATCATTTTCTCCATCACCGTAATCGCTTTTTTAATCACTGTAATCTCAAAAAAATAAAAAATATTCTTATATTGTGATGAACGGGATTTTTGGCAAAGGTACCTATGAATTTTCTATCGCATTTTTATTTCGACCGGGATACGGACAATTGTTACCTTATATTAGGTACCATATTGCCTGATCTTTTAAAAAATGCCGACAAAACCATCATCCTTCATCCTGAAAAACTACAACATACTGATCACGAAGTAAATTCAATCATCAAAGGCTGGAACAAACACCTGGAGGTGGATCGTTATTTTCATTCATCGCAGTTTTTCCTTAATCATTCTCATCAGGTAAAAAAGCTGTTGTTGCCTGCCACTGAAGGCTCGCCGGTAAAACCTTTCTTTTTAGGGCATATTGCGCTTGAACTTGTCCTTGATAACCTGCTGCTCACAACCGGCAAGGTTACAGCCGAAGGGTTTTATGATCATTTGGATGGATGCAAACAAACTGTTGTGCAAGAATTTTTAACTTTTGCAGGCTTGACCGATACAAGCACGTTTTTTAAATTTTACGAGGGATTTAAAAAAAGCCGTTACTTGTTTAGCTACGCGGAAACAAAACAAATAGCCTACGCCCTTAAAAGAATTTGCATGCGGGTATGGAAAGATCCGTTTACACCTGAACAGGAAGCTGATATGACCGGGGTTTTGATGGATTACCGGGCTACATTATTGGATGATTTTATGTTAATTTTTGAGGAGATAGATGAAAAGCTAATGTTGATATAAGGTTGGCGCACTACTTATAAAGGCTTATCTTTTTTTACCATCTTATAATAATACTTAGCACTTGATGGGGGAGATATACTTTGGACCGATTTGCGCTTCCATTGACCCCTCCATTCTGCGTCAAACTCCTTTTCAATGACGCTTAATTGGGTTGGATCAATTGGCGGAATTACGTAGTTGTTCAATTGAGCATAAGCCATCAATTCAGGAGCAATAATAAAATTGCTATACTTTTTTAGGTAATAAGGATAATAAACTGGCCAGATAAACTTTCCATCGGTAAAGTAAGTTAATGGTCCGATCTGTTTACCCTCGTCGTCACTAACATAAGTCATCACCCCGGTCAAAAAAATGCCGTTATCTAAATATTTAATTATTCTTTCCTTCAAGAATTTATCAAAAGGCTTCTTCGAAAACATTTCAAAAAAGGGAGATGCTCCCCTTACATTTTCATCTTCAATTTCAAGAAAGCCGGCAAAAATCATAACATCTAATTTTAAGTGGTTGACAAACTTAATGAAACAGCCTTATTCATAGTAAATTAACCTATTAATTTATTATCGCCGCCTTAAATGGGCACACATTATGGCGTTTCCCCATAGAATCCAATAATTTCCTCCCAAAATCCCCTAAAAATCAGCATTTAACAGTAAATTAATTTTTTTCATATAAAAATATATCTCTACCTTTGCAGTCCCAATTAAGAAATTGGGAAAAGGAGAAAATTTATTTAATGGCAAAAAAACAGGAAGCAGAAAAAGAATTAAAAGCTAAAGAAGCTGAATTAGATGTGCTTACAACATCTGAGGAAAAAGAAACTATTGAGTCAGAGGCTGATTCAATATCGATCGAAGAGATCAAATCAAAAATCGCATCAGTGCCAAACGAAGATTTCGATTGGGACGCTGATGAGAAAAAATTCGGCAATTACAGCGACACAGACCGTGAAAAGCTTGAAAAAATGTATGATGGAACTTTCAGCTCTATCACCAAAGGCGAAATCATCACCGGTACCGTTGTAAATGTTAACAGTAAAGATGTGGTATTAAACATCGGTTTTAAATCGGATGGTTTGGTATCAGTATCTGAATTCCGTGATACACCTGATCTGAAGATCGGTGACACTGTTGAAGTTTTTGTTGAATCGCAGGAAGATGCTAACGGTCAGTTGGTACTTTCGCGCAAACGTGCAAAAACTCAAAAATCATGGGAACGCATTAATTCTGCATTGGATAATGACGAGATCATCACCGGTTTTGTTAAGAGCAGGACTAAAGGTGGTTTGATTGTTGATATAATGGGCGTTGAAGCCTTTTTACCAGGCTCACAAATCGACATTAAACCGATCAGGGATTATGACGTGTATGTGGGTAAAACAATGGAGTTCAAAGTTGTTAAAATCAACCACGAGTTTAAAAACGTAGTGGTATCGCACAAAGTGCTGATTGAAGACGATTTGGAAAACCAAAAAACTGAAATTGTTGCTAAACTTGAAAAAGGACAAGTACTGGAAGGTACTGTTAAAAACATTACCGACTTCGGTGTATTCATCGATTTGGGTGGTGTTGACGGTTTACTGCACATTACAGACATTTCATGGGGCCGTATCGAGCATCCGCGTGAAATTTTATCATTGGATCAAAAAATCAACGTTGTTGTGCTTGATTTTGATGATGAGAAAAAACGTATTGCTCTGGGCTTAAAACAATTAACTCCACATCCTTGGCAGTCGCTTGACGAAGCAATTCAGATTGGCACCAAGGTTAAAGGTAAAATTGTTACCGTTGCTGATTACGGCGCATTCTTAGAAATTATCCCGGGTGTTGAAGGCTTGATCCACGTATCAGAAATGTCGTGGTCACAAAACCTGCGCAATCCTCAGGAATTCCTGAAAGTTGGCGACGAAGTTGAAGCACAGGTATTAACCTTAGACCGCGACGAACGCAAAATGAGCTTAGGTGTTAAACAATTAACTCCTGATCCATGGCAAAATGCTGCCTCTCGTTATGCAGTTGGTACTAAACACATTGCTACCGTTAAAAACATGACCAACTTCGGTGTGTTTGTTGAACTGGAAGACGGCATTGACGGACTGATCCACATCAGCGACCTATCATGGTCTAAAAAAGTAAACCACCCTAACGAATTTACTAAGGTTGGCGAAAAATTAGACGTGGTTGTTTTAGAACTTGATGTTGATAACCGCAAGCTGAGCTTAGGTCACAAACAACTGGAAGAAAACCCATGGGATACTTTTGAAACCATCTTCACTATTGATTCAGTACATGAAGGTACCGTGTTAAAAGTAACCGAAAAAGGTGCAATTGTTGCTTTACCTTATGGTGTTGAAGGCTTCGCGCCTACCAAACACCTGGTTAAAGAAGATGGCAAGAGCTTAAAAGCTGAAGAAGCTGCTGAGTTCAAAATCATTGAATTTAACAAGGAAAACAAACGCATTGTTATTTCGCACTCACGTATTTGGGAAGAAGCCCGCGCAGAAGCAAGGGTTCAGGAATTTGAAACCCGTAAAAAGGAAGCAAAATCTGCCAGCAATGCAGTGAAGAAAGTTAAAGAGTCGGTTGAAAAATCAACTTTAGGCGATCTGAGCGTATTGGCCCAATTAAAAGAGCAAATGGAAGGCGCTGAAAACAAAGCACGCAAAACACCTGCTAAAAAAGCTGAATCTGAAGAAGAAGCAAGCTAATTTTAAATAAATTTTCCTTTAAGCCCCCGGTAGTAATATCGGGGGCTTTTTTTGTTGGAAATAGGCTAAAAAATGTCATTTCGACCGAGGAACGAGGGAGAAATCTTATACGCCATGCATAACAGACTATGTATAGTTCGCAACATGTCGGATAAGATTTCTCGCTCGCGCTCGAAATGACATGGAGGGTGACAGCAAGATTTTGTAATACGTTTAATTAATTTACTTATGGCCGGAGAAACCAGCATCACCGAATTATTAAAAACAATGCGCCCCCAACTGAACGAGGGGGATTATGTTTTTTGTTCAATAACGACCCCTACTGAGATAAATCAAAAGGATATAATAGGCTCCTTTAAAGAACAGGAAGGCCTAACCCTTATCCTTAACAAAGAAACCGCAGATGAACATCATTTAAGCTACGATTATATCGCCGCCTGGATCACATTAACCGTTCATTCATCCCTGGAAGCGGTTGGACTAACTGCCGCATTCTCCAATGCACTGGCAAAAGAGGGTATCAGCTGCAACGTAATTGCCGCCTATTATCACGACCATATTTTTGTGGCGAAAAAAGATGCCGAAAAAGCGATGGCCACGCTTAAAGAGTTATCGATTGTCTGAACCATGATTTGTGGGATTTTAGGATTAAAGGATGTTAATTAATCATCATAGCAATCCTTTAATCCCAAAAATCATGGTTCTTATTATTATTTCAACACCGGCAAATTCACCCCGTCAAAAAAACTTTTCTCGGCAATGGTTTTCTCCACATCCTGCCATTTGCGGGGTGCATCGGCGGATAAAACGGTGCCGCTATCTTTACCAATTAATACATCGTCTTCAATTCGCACGCCTATATTCCACCATTTTTTATCACAGGCACTGCCTGCGGGGATGTAAATGCCGGGTTCTACCGTAATTACCATACCGGCTTTTAAACTAACACCATTATAGGCGCCCTTGTCGTGCACATCCAACCCTAAATAGTGCGATACGCCATGCGGATAATAAATACCGACATCGTTGGCATCCTTAATTATACCTAATTGTATCAATCGCGATGAAAGAATTTCGCGGGTTTTGGCTTCCAAATCGCTGTAAGGCACACCTTCTTTACACAACTTAAAAACTTCTTCCTGGGCATCGTAAATAATCTGGTATATGGCTTTTTGCTCATCTGTAAATTTGCCGTTGGCCGGAAAGGTGCGGGTAACATCCGCCGAGTAACCGTGGTACATAGCGCCTACATCCATCAGTACCAATTGGTTGTTGAGTTTTGTGGCGTCGTTTTCTTCGTAATGTAAAATGCAGCCGTTACCGCCCGCGCCAACAATAGGTCCATAGCCCTCATCTTCGGCGCCGTATTTTTTATGCACGTACAACATAATCCCCTCCAACTCCCTTTCGGACATATTGGGCGTAACCGCCCGCATCGCCTCGGCATGTGCAATGCTCGATAGTTGCACCGATTTTTTAAGCAATACCAGTTCCTCCGCCGTTTTTATTGACCGTAGGGCCGATGTTAAATTGTCGAACTGCGCTATGCCGGCATATTCAGCTTCCATCTTTGCTTTTACGTCAACCAGGGTAGCTGAATCGGGTTTGGCAACAAGCTCTTTAATCAATGGGTTTCCTTGGTAAAGCGAGGTATTGAGTTTTGGTCCTATATAAGCTAATATCCGTTGCAGATTTTGCGGCGTTCCGTATTTACTGATCAGGTTTAAATCGGCCAGCACACCCTTATCCACATCTTTTATCTCTCCTTTATCTTTAAACACGGTAGTGAGGCTTTTCAACCCGCCGGCCGAAGGATCATTACTGATATCATCTGGCAACGCATCGTAAATAATGGCGCTGTATTTCTTTAAATCCAGCGGGAATTTTGCAAAGGCTTCGCCATCGTAAACTCTTTTAAAACCCAATTTGGCCTTTACACCGGCTGCACCCAACCGTTTGCCAGTCCATTGCTCCTGCGCGGCATCGCGGTGCTGCACAAAAAACAATTCGTTATAGCTGCTGTCGCCATCGGCCTGCATATCTTTAAATATCAGCAGTACGGCATTGGGTTCTTTGTATCCCGAAAAATAATACAGATCGGGGTTAGGATGATATACATAGTTTACATCTTTGGAGAAGACCCGCTCGGGGTAAGCAAAAATTACAGCTACCGAATTTGCAGGCATCAAATCGCGCAGGGCCTGTCTACGTCCGGCATGGAATGCCGGGGTAAGATAGTCTGTCGGCAAGTTATCGCCGGTAGTCGCGGTTTGCGAAAAAGCCTGGATAAAAACCAGGCAAGCCAAAACTGATAAAGAAAAGCGTTTGCCGGATAATTTCATATAAACGGAGATAATGATAAACGATTTAAGACAAACGCAATATAATCTTTAAATTTTGATTGTGCTATCACCCTGCAAAGGGGATTATTGGAAAAACAACCTATTTTTTCTTTCGGACTTTACTGACTTTCCGGACTTTTCCGACTTTTTTTTTACCTTTGCCCAAATCCACCCAAACGATGCAAAACCTCACGCTGCTCGACGGTCAGAAATTTCAAATTACATTACAACGTTTATGTCGTCAGTTAATCGAAAATCATAATGATTTTTCGGGGTCGGTACTTATTGGTATTCAGCCACGTGGTATCTACTTAGCTAAACGCATAGCCGAAGAACTCCGCAAAATATTACCAGGCAAAAACATACAACAAGGCGATTTGGATATCACTTTTTATCGTGATGACTTCCGCCGCCGCGAATCGCAATTAGTGCCCAATCAAACCAAAATAGATTTCATCATCGAAAATAAAAAGGTGATTATGATGGACGATGTGTTGTGGACCGGCCGTACTATTCGTGCCGCTATGGATGCGTTGCAAGCTTTTGGTCGCCCCGAAAAAATTGAGCTATTAGCTTTGGTCGACAGGCGCTATTCGCGCCACATACCGGTAGAAGCTGATTATGTGGGTATTGAGGTAGATTCCATTGCATCGCAAAAGGTTGTGGTGAGCTGGGTGGAAACCGATGGTGAGGATAGAATAGTGTTGCTATCGGAAGCAAAATGATTTCGGATGTTCGATTTCGGATTTTAGGAAAAAAAAAGTAATAGCTTTGTCATTGCGAGGCACGAAGCAATGACGGGGCGTAAGTGAAATAAAGCAACATGGCAGGTTTAAGTACACGACATTTATTAGGCATTAAAGATCTCAACCCCGCAGATATTCAATTGATATTTGAAACTGCTGATAATTTTAAAACCGTTTTAAACCGGCCAATAAAAAAAGTGCCATCCCTGCGCGACGTAACCATTGCCAATATTTTTTTTGAAAATTCTACCCGTACGCGGCTATCTTTCGAACTGGCCGAAAAACGGTTATCGGCCGATGTGGTGAACTTTGCGGCCTCCTCATCGTCAGTAAGCAAAGGCGAAACGCTGATTGATACCGTAAACAATATACTGGCCATGAAGGTGGAAATGGTGGTGATGCGCCACCCTTATGCAGGTGCAGGTGTGTTTTTGTCCAAACATGTAAAGGCTCAAATAGTAAACGCCGGCGACGGTGCACACGAGCATCCCACCCAGGCGTTGCTGGATGCTTTTTCTATCCGCGAAAAACTGGGCGACGTGGCAGGTAAAAAGGTGGTAATTGTTGGCGATATTTTGCATTCGCGCGTGGCATTGTCCAATATATTGTGCCTGAAACAGTTGGGAGCTGAGGTGATGGTTTGCGGACCAACTACGCTTATCCCCAAATACATTGGCTCGTTAGGCGTACGTGTTGAGCATAACCTGGTTAAAGCCCTTAACTGGTGCGATGTTGCCAATATGTTGCGCATTCAATTGGAACGCCAGGATATAAAATACTTCCCGTCCTTGCGCGAATACACCATGCTATATGGTTTAAACAAACAGATATTGGATTCGCTGGACAAGGAAATCATAGTAATGCACCCCGGCCCAATTAACCGGGGCGTGGAAATTACCAGCGATGTAGCCGACAGCAAGCAATCTATTATATTGGACCAGGTGGAAAATGGCGTAGCTATTCGCATGGCCGTGCTGTTTTTGCTGGCGGGGCAAACGCCGTAAAATCAAACTCTTAATGAACCCCGATATCAAGTCTTACTTAAAAGGAAATATTAAAGGGTTTCTGTGGTCTTTAGTGTTTCCCTTAATCATATATTCTTTAATTAAAGAAAAGGCTGTAATTGGATGGTTTGTCGTTCTGGATATTTTGGGGCTTATTCCTGGCTATCATAGATATAAATATCAACAGGCCTACAAAAAAAAATTGAAAGACAAGGGATTGACCATTGAAGATATTTCCAATATAAAATTTGTTAAAGATTGGGAAGATATCCGAAAAAAAGGCTTGATAAAATATTCATTGGTTGATGGCGGCATATTTTTTGGCTTCGCAATGTGTGGCCTCGTCAGTCTGCTTTTATTGTTCCTGATGAAACCAATATTACAATATGTAATAACGGCTCCATCAAACATGTTTGATTTTATTGGTAATACGTATCTTGCAGGGGCGCTTATCGGCATCATTGTCTATCGTTTTTTATGGGCGCAAAACGAACGAAAATTCATCCGCCTAACTGATCCCTTCCGTTAAAACAGACAAATGTGGCTGGTCCTGCCTCCCCATCTAAATAACATTAATGGCTAAGCAAGTAATTTCATTAATAATTGCAGCTGATGCTGTTAAACGTAGCCCTGTGTTTTCCTCAGCCAAACAACTACCTGCCTTCTCTGTTATTAAATAAATGTTAAATTGTTTAACTGTTTAAATAATAATCCGATGAAAACGATAAAAATTTTGATGCTCCCGGTTTTGGCTGGCATCCTTTTTATGCTTGCATCTGCGGCCAGTAGCTTAACTAAGGAAGCTGAACGGCTACGTAGCGCCTCGACTGTGGTAACGGACTTTGGTGCGATGAAAGAAAATATTCCGCAAGAGTTAATTGAACAGAGTAAAGGAATTGTAATAATTCCGCGTTTAATAAATGCAGGTTTAGGTATAGGCGGCAAAAGAGGCAGGGGTGTGGCCATGGTGAAATTAGACGACGGCCGCTGGAGCGACCCTGTGTTTGTTACTTTAACAGGTGGCAGCATAGGCCCGCAAATAGGCATACAATCGGTAGATTTAATATTGGTATTTCGCCACAAAAGCGTGCTTACCAGGGTGAAGAATGGCGATTTTACCATTGGTGGCGATGCCTCGGCTGCAGTCGGTCCTGTAGGCCGCAGTACATCGGCGAATACAGATTACAAGCTGGAAGCTGAAGTTTATTCATACTCACGCAGTCGCGGACTGTTTGCCGGTATAAGTATCAACGGCGCTAATTTAAGCATTGATAAGGATGCAGATGCCGAATATTATGGCAGAGACATGGGCACCCGGGATATTTTTGAAACGGCAAAAAGTAATACTGAAGCGGTAAAAGCATTAAAGGAAAGTTTGAGGAACCTTTAAAAAAATGGTAGAGACGCGATGCATCGCGTCTCTACCATTTTTTATTCCACCACCGCGTCAAACGCGCTGTTTAATATTCTGCCATCGCGTTTCATTTGTACCCAAATGCGGTAATTACCAGGGCCAGGGAATGCGTACGGGAACGTAACCATACTATCACTACTCATATTCATGGCTGGCATATCCATTCCTTTCATATTAGCATTCAAATAATTGTTGCGCTCGTCCTCGGTCATGGTTCTTATTTTGGTGATTAATTGATCTACACTATCTCTGAAACGTTCAGGATCGGGCAACCCGGGAATTTTTTGATTGCCATTAATACGGTTTTGTATGATTTGCTGCGATGCCATAGAATAGTTGCCCACCGGATGGAGGTGAACGTATACTGAGCCATCATATTTCATAATAACCGCGTGTCCTTTCATTCCCATGTAAGGCTGTAACTGAGCAGGCTGACCTGATGGATCGCGTATCATAAAGGTAAGCGGATATATTTTGTTAGCCTCGAAAGCCGTACCGGCAGTATGTTGCCAGGTAGCTGTTGAGCCATCGGCCAATTTCATTTCGGTACCCGGTTTACCACATATCAACGCAAATTTGCCGGTAAAGGCGTTTTTATTATCGTTAATGGAATTGGAGGTCACATAAGTATCGTCCGGATCGCTGTATAATAACGGACTATTTTGAGTCGCATTTTGCATCACCGGTTTTTCGGGGATGGTTATTGTATCGGTAATAGTTTCGGCAAAACCGTTCCAGCGTACAATGTCGCCAAATACACGGTAACGCCCGGCAGGCAAATCGGGTAATACGGTAAGGTAGTCCGAACTGTCTTTGCGAAGCGGGTGCAGGTGGGCAAAAACATCATCCGTTTGTTCGCGGATCAAAAATAAATGCATCAACTTGCCGTGATCTGGTACAACGTAGCTTATCAGCTGATTGTTATTATGCAACCAGGTAGTATCAATGCTCAGTTGCAACAGCATTTGCTGGCCGTGTTTGATGATGCTTGTATGTGCCAGCGGCGCTTTATACAAAAAACGACGGTAATTACTGCTCCACGAATTCCACCAGGCCGAGCCGCCATATAAAATAACAAACAGGATAAGGGCTGCTATACCCATCGCCATATATTTTTTTGGTCCGGAAGATCTAACTGTTCCGGGGGCCTGTGTGCCATCGCTTACGCTGGCCCCAATGATGGTGATCATTAGCACTACCAATAACAGGCCTAATCCGGCTAACTGCCAATCCAGCGATTTGGGCATGGTGCGGGTGGCGGTTGAAACTGCCATAACCGGGATAATAGCTGAGCCTTTGCCTGCCGGTCCATCAACCGATATGCGCATACTGGCTACGCCGCGTTGCATGAGCCATACCGTGGCCTGGTATTGGCCTGGTGTACCATTAACGGGCAACGCCTCATCGGCCCGCGGCGAACCGTTATTACCTGCATACCAGTATACGGGTTGCGCGTAAATATGACTTACCTGCTGATTATCAACATAAACAGAAATATTTGCTGTGCCAGGGATAACATCGGGCGGGTTAATGTTCACCATGATGGTATAAGGCCCCGCTTTACCCTGGTAAATTACACCCGGACTACCCACATGGGCAAAAACAGACAGGCTGATGAGCATAAGCCCAGTCAGCAATACAGATTTTAATGCCCTCATCTTTGTACCCTTTTCATCCAGCTACCCCAGCGGTAACCAAGCAAGCCTGTTAATATGGCAACAACTGCTGCAATGCCCATGCCACGGGCTAAACTTGCCCCCGTTTCAATAAAATCGGGATAAAATGCAAAGCGGTATGGCCATTCGGGATTAGCGCCAAAGTACCAGGCGTACGAGCCAAAAAACCAGTTGCGGGCATAAATCGAGGTTTGCAAAAAACCACCGAAATTCCATTGCACCACAAAAAATACCAACAGGAATGCCAGTGAGGCGAGCATTACTTTTATAAATGGTTTTTTATTTTGGAATTTGAAAAACACAAAATCAATTGCCAGGGCAGGTAACACCAGCAGCAAAGGGAAATGAAATGGCTGGTAATGATCAAAATGATTTAATACCGGCCCCAAACGCGGACTTGCATGGAACAGTGGTAACACCCACAACATAATCAGCATCATGCTCATATAAACGGCTGCCGTAGCGGTAGCGGCCCAGCGCATTTTGGTGGCACGAGCCACGGCTATTAAAAATAAAGGAAATAATATACCACCAACAATATAGCACATGGCACTATGTGAGCGGGCCTTGTTCAGATATTCGGAAAATAAGGTGTAAAACGAGGTTAGCAATAAGCCAGATGCAATTACAAACAACCATTTGTGCATTGCGCCATTGTCATGTTTAGCCCCATGCAGGGAGGATAGCACGGCTATCATTGCGCCAAATTGAATCATCATCATCCCAATGGCCAACAAAGTGTGCGGCGGCGAAAGGATCACTACATCTAATCCGTAGGTGTTATGCCACCAGTCATCGAAGGGGGCGGAGGTAAGCATGGCAATTGCGCCCCAAATGCAAAACATCGCGCCAAGCGGACCATAAAATATGCCCCAAAACTTTACACTCGCCTGCTTTTCGGCAGCGGTACCAAAAAAGGTTGTGCGCAGTACCTGGTAGGCCGAAAACAACCCTGCAAATACAGCGCCTAAATAAATCACATCATGTGGAGGCGCAAGTAAACCATCCCTGCCAATGCTGGTGTGCCATGATATATCCCATATAAGGCCTACAATAATACACAACGACGAAAAAACACTGGCATACACATAAGGTTGAATAACAAGGCTGACTTTTGCTGCTTTAGGCTGCTGTATAGCAGCTTCGGCCTGGTTTAAGTAAATTGCACCATCCATACTATTTTGGTTTATAGCCGTAAATATAATGAAATCAGGCTTGATTTGCTAACACATTATTATTCTCCCGAACAACAAGCTTTAGTTGTGTGGCACATTAGTTTTTACCACAAACAGCACAAAGTGAAAAACACAAAGGACGCGAAGGTGTAACGCTTTGGTTTAGCCCTTTTCCCTCGTGTCCCTTGTGAAAACCTTTATGTTCTGTGGTAAAATCTCAATTATATTTCTCCTTCGGCTTTCTCAATCTCGCTTAAAAACTCCACAGCATCATTGGCCGAATGCCATCCCGAACCCCATAGCAAATTGTCGACCCATACTTTTTTAATCTCCTTTTTGCTTAATTCTTTAAACAGCCAGCTATATGGAATGAGCAACAACACGCCAACTGCAATATTCGAAATCATATACGTTTTAAGATGCACGCTGAAAAAATCAATATGTAAGAACATCTTTCCGATTACAATCATTCCGGCCGGATAAAGTGGAATAAGTAAAAAAGTGTATTTCACATGAGTTACAAACATTGTTTTTAGCGTTTGTATCCGGGCCTGCAATGTTGTGATAGCCTCTTCTTTACTTTTTAGCTGCAACTGAAGCATCACCGAAATTTGCATAATGTCGTAAATAAAAAAGCCCAAAATCATTCCCCATAAAAGGATGCCGGCAATGCTGAATTGTGGTTGCGCAAAGTATTGTATGGTAAAACTAATCACGTGTTGCAAAAGGTACATCAGCCCAATCATTTCGGCTATTTTCCAAACGAACACCGTTTTCAACTTAAAGTGCGCTTTATCAAAATTCATTTTGCGCAGCAGTTGCATATTCAATTGCAGACTTTTGTCTAATTTTTTGTCGTATTCGCTCCAAAGCGATTTTAATTCTTCCAGTTCCATTATCATGATTTTTAAATTTTAGCAAATTGTTGTTTTAGTTGTTGTTTTATGCGGCTTATTTTAGTAGCCACGTTTGTTTCGGTGATACCCAGCACATCGGCGATATCTTTATAGCTGTTATTGTCAAGATACAGGATCATTAAGGCTTTGTTCAGTTCGTCAAATTGATTGATGAAATTGTACAGCAGCTTTACATTGTTGTCCAGTTCCTGCTCATTATTTTCATCGGCAAAATCAAACAGGCTTTCGTGTATGGATACCGTTGCGGCTTTTCGCTTGTGAGCAGCGCGGTAATAAGAAATAGCCGTGTTAAGGGCAATGCGATACATCCATGTAGAGAGTTTGTACTGACTATTGTACTTAGGGAACGAGCGCCATAACTGAATAATTACCTCCTGTGCCAAATCTTTACGGTCTTCGTAATCGTGGCAATAGGCGTTGCAAACCTTAAAAATGAGCTTTTTATTTTGCTGGATGAGGTATAAAAACTGATCTTTTTGTGCCTGCTGCTTCATTGTGATTGTTATTTATACTATTATTCGCAGGGGAGGGGAGAAAATCACAGGAGGGCATTTTTTTTCTCGTAGAGACGCGATACTTCGCGTCTCCCACATGCGCTCAACTATACGTTATTAATCACCGCATTTGAGATACAAAATATGCGTGGCAGAGCGCGTGTGGGAGACGCGAAGTATCGCGTCTCTACGTCCTGTCTCCATACCTGTAAACAGCATTACGGCTTAAACAAATTGTCAAAATCATTCTGATTCAAAAACCATTGATCGGGATTATTCTGAACATATCCTTTTATGTTCCAATATTCCTTTTCGCTCCTTACAATCCGGTCATAATATCGGGGTTGCCAGCAAAATTCAATGTTGTTTGTAGTAGCGTACGTTTTAACAGATGATTTAAAGCCTCGCAAAATAGATGCGAGGTTTTTGCTTTGAGCCCCGAATTTGTTTACCTCCCAGTTTGTCTTCTCTGGTTTATCAATAAATAAAATACCGTGAATATGATCGGGCATGATTATGAAATCATCCAGTTCAACATAAGGATGAAATGCCGGTATGTTTTGCCAATTGTTGAATGCTATGTTGCCGATTTGAGTAGGCCGTAGAGATGCAGTACTATGCGTCTGTAGCGTTTGTTCTGAGACTATGTTGTTTTCTATTTCTCCAAAATATCTACCCCGGTCTTTCGTACAGACGGTTATATAATAGGTTCCGTTTGATCCGTAATCCCATCCGGCCAGGCGGGCTGGCGACATACGTTATTTGTTGCGGTATAGGTCTTCCATATTGCGATGGATGTGTTGATAATGATATATTTGCCAGTGGGTTGTTTACCTGTATGGCGGGAGACGCGAAGTATCGCGTCTCTACATTGCCGCCTTTGGCGGCTCTTTCCCAAACGCCCGCTTCAACAAAACCCCCGATAATGCCGACATTCCCCCAACCAAACCCCCAATAACCGCGGTTACCAGCAACAGCCAAATCCAGTTATTAGGCAACGGGAATAATTGCACCACCCTGCTGGCCAATACATGGTCGTTAGGGATGCTTTTAAACAGGGCCAGCACAGTCCAGCCGATAAATATCGCTGCAAAGCCCGACCAAAACGATTGCCCCGGCGTGCGGCCGATAAACATAGCCGCTAAAAAGGCAGCAATTGCCACTACCCACCAGGGTAAAAAATATCCGCTGGCAAATGATAAAATAAGGATGATGAGGAATAGCATATTTTATGTGTTATAGTTTTTTATATCAAATTTGTTAGTGCGGATTAAGAAGTAATATGGTGTCATACAGAGCGGCCATTGGTAGCGACGAGGTTGCTTCGCTCGTTCCCCGCCCGCAATGACAAGGAGTTTTTCTAATCACCAACCTCTAATCTCTAACCCCTTACCTCAACACCAGCGTCGTCTTCACCCTGTCCGAACTTTCGGTTGCCGATTTTAAAAACAACAATTCATTCAGCTTGCCGTCCTTCCAGGTTTTAAACATGTCGTCGTAAAAAAAGCTGCCGGGGTTGCCCGATTCGCCACCGGGGAAAACGCCGTAGCCTTTTACCGTTGGTCCCATTTGTACCACCATGCGCCACGACGGACCGTTACCGCCTCTTAACGCATTAATTACTCCGCCGGTGCCACCTGCCGAAAACTTTCCGGTACCAAAGCCGGGTAAGCTGGCCAAATGGTTAATATGAGTGTCCTTAACTAAGCCCCATTGCCACTTTTCACCGGGTTGGCCATGGTCATGCACCAATTCGGCAATGGCTGCTTTAAACGATTGGTTAACAATATCCGCACAGGTTTCTTTTTCCTGGGTATGGATATTATCAAACCAATGAGAATTGGGTTCGGTTAATAGTAATTTCTCGGTTCTGTCGGTTGATGGGGAGTTTAGTTCTACGCCTTTAACATCAAATTCATCATTCCATGTCATCTGGTAAAACTTGGCCCACCAGGTGTTAAAAATGCTGGCGCCCATGGCATCGGCCGCATAGTGTTTGTCCCAGCTTTTTACAATTTGCAGGGCTTTTAGCTGTGTGGCATCCAATTTCGAGGCATCGGTATATTTCAACAGGGCAGGTAATACGTCGTTGGCGCGTTCGCTATAATTGTCCATTTGCATAATGCGCATACTGTCAACAGTAGCGTTTTGCATCGCGTTAAGCCTGTCGTTAATGCGTTTGCCGCGTTCGTAGCCCCCAAACTGCCAGTTGATATAGTAAGGATAAGTAGGATCAGTTGATGATTGATTCGCCGAGCTCACAAAACCACGCGGCGGGTTTTTAACCGTGGGATTTTGGTCGGCCGGTATCCAGCCATGCCAGTCGTTGGCGGGGTCACTACCGTCTAAAATAAATTTGCCCTGGTCCTTAAATTTCAGCGGATATTTGCCATTGGGCGTAATGGCAATATCCTTATCGTTGCTTGCAAAAATAAAGTTTTGCGCCGGGGCGGTAAAATGGGTAAGCGCCTCGCGATAGTCGTTATAATTTTTGCCACGATTTAACAGGTAAAAGCACAAAATATCGTTTGATTCATCGTGTGCTATCCAGCGCAGGGCATTGCCTACCGGTACATTATCATAATCGTCCTTTGGCTTTTTGGCTTCACTTTCATAAACCACCGGGCCATGATGGGTGTATAAAACCGTATCGGTTTCGGCTTGCTTGCCGCGGATGCCAATTATTTCTATGCGAGTTTTTACCGGATTCCATTTATTATCGTACCAATATTCTTTTTTCTGTTGATCTTTAAATTTAACCTGGTACCAGTCCAGCACGTCCGCATCCACATTGGTAACGCCCCAGCTAATGTTTTGGTTGTACCCAATGATTACGCAAGGTGAACCCGGCAATGATACCCCATTAACATTTACCGTTGGCGATGATAATTGTACCTGGTACCAAATAGACGGGAAAGTTAAATTCAAATGCGGATCGTTAGCCAAAATGGGATAACCAGTGGCCGATTTATTGCCGCCAACCACCCAGTTGTTACTGCCAATACCGGGGGTAATTTGTTTGGTTTTGATGGTATCGGTCATTTGCGCCATAAATCCGGCAGAAGGTTTGGGAATAGGCAGTGGCTTAAAGTTCCATTTGGTGCCTACAGGAATAATCGGATCTTCATGAAATGGGTAATCCGGGAAAAGATCATTTACTACATCGGGGCCAAAATGTTTTAAGTTATTGGTCATCGCAAACTGTTCGGAACCGCCGGCTAATGTTTCGGACATCAGTTTTAACAGAAACGCGCAGTTAATAGGCTGCCACTCTTCGGGTGCATAATCCAGCAGTTTAAACTCCAACGGGTAATCTTTCGGGGCCAATTGGTGTACGTAGTTGTTTACGCCCTCGGTATAAGCCAGCACCATCATTTTGGTAGCCGGGTTGGCCATCATGCCGCGCAGTGTATTTTCGGCGCCATAAACCATGCCCATGCGGCGGTGATAACGGTCAACCTCCAGTGCTTTAGGTCCAATTACTTCCGACAATCTACCGGCGGCCTGGCGGGTTTGGATATCCATTTCCCATAGCCTGTCGCGGGCGGTAACATAGCCCTGTGCTAAGTAAAGATCGTGATCATTTTTGGCGAAAATATGTGGGATACGGTTTTCATCATATCGCACAATTACCTCATCGGTTAAACCGGTAAGCTTTAAATTTTCTTGCGGCAGGATATGCTTGCTTTCGGCATTTTGCCAAAAACCGGTTGACGGGTTAAGGAATGGTCCAATTGGTGGTGCCGGACCAATTTTAACTTCTAAGGCCACAATTAACGCGGCGGTAATGGTGGTGGTGAATATAGCCCAGAAAAATCTCATTGGATTGGATTTGTGGCAGCAAGATAGGGAAAATTTTATCACAGACGTAACAAGCTGTTTAAATTAAACCAGCTAAATATTTATAAAGTAAATAAACGCTAATTTTCAATTCCCGGATAAATATTCTCGCCAGTTTTAATAGTTGTCACTTGATTATAGTGTAAGCAGGATTGTTCATCAAACAAAAAGTCCGGCCTGTTTTAACAGACCGGACTTTTTGTTTGATAAAACCAGTGTACTTGGTTCTTTTATTTTTTATGCAGTACTATGCTGAATCTGCGGCTGCCATAAGTAGTGGTATCGCTTGTCGCGATGTTAAAGCTGTATGATGCGTTCTTCCTGAAATCTAACGAATCGCGCAGATAGTTATCTTTCAAATAGATGTTAAAATTCGCTGGGATTGATTGTATAGTCATCATGTTTAGTTTGTATGTGCCATCAGTTTTGGCGTTAACTTTTAAACTAACAGACCTGCCTTTAGCGGTTAAAGGCATATCGTTGATGGCGCAGGCTTTGGCGTCGCTGGTTAAGCTCGAAAGGTTAACAGCGCCAAATCCTTTTAAATAAGGGGCATCTTCGTTAACTACATAAGCAGCGTTTGCTTTCGGATCAAAAGCAATTAAAATATTATCGGTGGCAGTAGCACTTGCTGCTAACTGAATGCGCAGATAACCTTTTACAGTATCAACCGCGGGGGCAGTAACAGTTTGTGTTAATGGGGTGGTAGTGTTTGTTGCAGGTGTAGTTGCTGTTGTTGTGCCAGGTGTTGTGGTAGTGCCTGGTGTTATGGTTTCTTTTTGGCACGATACAAAGCAGATGCCGAAGAATAATGCCAAAGTAAGAGTTGCTAATTTCATTGTCGTATATTTTTATCAAATCAAGTGCTCGTTATTAGCATCTTGATATTGCCTGATAACATTGATGTATACGGGTTTGCCAAAATAAGGTTATAAGTATTTTGATATGGGGTTGAAAATGAGCGCAGAAACCAGCTTGTAACCTCGATACAGCCTCGTTTGAGTCGTACAAAATCATATTATCTACCCCATTAGGGCACTTTATGAAGCACGCCGGTGTCAGAAAAAATATTTTGTTTTTTTTTTGACAAATAGCCTGCATTTCGCTTAATTTTCTCCATATATTGTTTTGAGATAGCCACCTCTTAATTCAACTAAATTATGACGACTGTACAAGAGATAATGACTGAACTGCAGGCGAAAGGCAGCGAGAGTATCAAAAAGATATTATTAAAACATGGCGTAAAAGAACCTTTTTTTGGCGTGAAGATTGAGTATTTGAAACCTATCCAAAAAGCAATAAAAACGGATTACCAACTGGCAAAGGACTTATATGCCACCGGTAATGCGGACGCAATGTACCTGGCCGGGCTGATTGCGGACGATGAAAAAATGACTCCGGCCGATCTGCAAACCTGGGCTGAGCAGGCGGTGTCAAATAACATTAGCGAATACACGGTGCCCTGGGTAGCAGCGGAAGGGAAGCATGGTTTTGAAATGGCTTTGAAATGGATAGATAGTGATGTGGAGTATATTGCTGCCGCGGGTTGGTCGACATTGGGCAATATCGCAGCGCTGAAACCTGATAGTGAATTGGATTTGGCTGTCTTAAAAACACTGTTGCAACGGGTGGTGCAAACTATAAATGCTGCGGATAACAGGGTCATAAAATCAATGAATACTTTTATGATATCGGTAGGATGTTATGTAACCCCGTTAAAAGATGATGCCATAGCTGCCGCAAAAGAAATTGGGCCGGTTACTTACGATACAACGGGGACTGCCTGCAAAATACCTGACGTTAGGGACTATGTTAAAAAGGCTGAGGATAAAGGCGTATTAGGAAAAAAGAAGAAGACAGTGAAATGCTAATTAATTTTTAACCCAAAAACTAATTATAATTGCATTAAATAATTAGTTTTATCAACACATAAAAAAAACCTTATCCAGGGTATGAAAAAAATTATTTTGCTTAACCTATTGGTGTTGTTAATAAGCATCCCTGCTTATTTAACTGCCCAAACCGCTCTGAAAACTAAAGCCAATTGGCAAAACCTCGATTTTAAAACCGACTCCGTTTTCGGAATAAGTACCGAAAAGGCCTACAACGAATTGCTTAAGGATAAAAAACATGTACCTGTGCTGGTTGCTGTAATTGACGGCGGTATTGATATTAACCACGAGGATTTAAAACAGGTAATTTGGACAAACCCTGGCGAAGTGGCCGGCAATAACGCGGATGACGATAAAAATGGCTATGTTGATGATATACACGGCTGGGATTTTATTGGCTCGGCAAAGGGTGATGTGCAATATGATAATATGGAGCTTACCCGGTTTGTGCGGTCCAACAGCACCAGGTTTGACGGCCCGGATACCACCTCGTTAAAGGGCACTGACCTTACCGCCTTTAACGAGTACCGCAAAGCAAGGAATGATTTGAATGAACGGCTAAAAAAAGCGCAGCGTACCTATTTTATTATTAACCGGTTTAGTGAAATGCTCGATGGTTTGTTAATTAAGATAAACAAGCCCGACCCTAAAGTGGAAGATTTTAAGAATTATGAGCCTGCGAATGAGGGGGAAGGCTATGTAAAAAAGATATTGGTTGAAAATTTGGGCAGCTATAAAGATTTGGCTGATTTCAGAAAAAATGAAATTGATGACGCCCGTAAACATTTTAAAGAACTGCTCGACTACCATTTGAATGTTGACTACGACCCAAGGAGTATTATTGGCGACAATTATTTGGACAGCAGCGAGCATTTTTATGGGAATAATGATGTAACCGGCCCCGATGCCGACCATGCTACACACGTTGCCGGTATAATAGGCGCCGTAAGAGATAATAACATCGGTGTAAAAGGTGTGGCTAATGACGTGATGATTATGTCTGTGCGCACCGTGCCTAACGGCGACGAGCGCGATAAGGACGTGGCTAATGCCATCCGTTACGCTGCTGCGAATGGTGCAAAAGTGATTAATATGAGCTTTGGCAAAGGGTATTCGTTTGATAAAAAAGCGGTAGATGAAGCGGTTAAGTTTGCCATGAGCAAGGATGTTTTGCTGGTACACGCAGCAGGTAACGATAACAATAATACCGATGTTGAACCTCACTTCCCTAATCGCACCTATGAAGATAACAGTGGCACGGCGCAGGCATGGATTGAAGTTGGCGCATCGGGTCCTAAAGACGACGAAACTTTAAAAGCATCATTTTCCAATTATGGTAAAACAAATGTGGATGTATTTGCCCCCGGCGTAAATATTTATTCAACCACGCCAAATTCAAACTACCAGGAGCACGACGGCACCAGTATGGCAGCACCAGTAGTTACCGGGCTGGCGGCGCTTATCCGCTCGTACTACCCAAAGCTAACAGCCTTGCAGGTAAAAGAAATTATTATGAAATCTGTTGTTAAAATTCAGCACAAGATAAAACTAAAAGACGGTGATAGCGACAGGCGTTTGTCGTTCGATAAACTCTGCGTAAGCGGCGGCATTGTAAACGCTTATGACGCGTTAAAATTGGCGGCTACTTATTAATATCGCAGATTAGATCACAGATTTAAACTGATTTTTATGATTACGCAGATTTAACAAAAAAATCAGCGTAATCAGCGTAATCAATAAAAATCTGTGATCAAATACTCCTAATCCGAAAAATCTCCTTAATCCCGGTTCAGTTTTGATGGAAACTCAACGAATTCCCGTCAGGATCTTTTACCGAAAGGAATTTGCCCCAGGGTGTTTGGTCGATTTTACCGGTTTCAATACCTTTTTCGGTAAACTCCTGCTTGTCCTTTTCTACATCGTCGGTTTTTATAACAAAGCCCTGTACACAACCGGCAGGCATATCGCCGAACCAGGTTACCAGCGTGATTGATGGCCCATCACCGGGCAGGCCCATTTGTATCCACTTTTTATCACCCTCAAACGGGGCTTCCACTAAAACGTTAAAGCCTAATTGCTGATAAAACGTCTTTGCTCTCAACTGGTCACTTACCGGAATCGAGATGATTTCAATTGCTTTCATTGGTGTTTGATATTTGATTTAATAAGTTTTCAAGGTTTTGCAGTTTCTCCTTCCAGAACTTGTCGAAAAACAATAGCCAGTTTTTCACCTCGTCGAAGCCATCGGGTTTTAGTTCGCAGTAGCGCTCACGGCCATGGTCGTTTATCAGGATAAGGCCCGCCTCGTGCAGCACTTTAACGTGCTTGGATACCGCCGGGCGGCTCATATCAAAATTACCGGCCAGCGCGTTGATGGATAGTTTATCTTTTGTCAATAACATTAATATTTCCCTGCGGCTGGGGTCGGCAATTGCCTGGAAAGTGTCCATTGTTGTTCTCATTTCATATTGTTTACCGTTGTTTCCAACCTGCGCAATACTTTCTTTTTCCAGCCTTGCTCCATAAATATGCTGGCGATGTAGTTTTTAAAGCCTTTAAATCCGCTGTGTTCCAGTACCATCCGGGTGCCATCGCCGTCGGGACTTAGGGTCCATGTGAGCACGGTATCCAAACCAATAACTCCCGGCTCGGGTCCGCCGCGCCAGGTGTATACCAGCTTTTTGTTGGGAATTAGTTCTAATACCTCACAATAAACAATACCATCAAAACTCATTTTTGGTATGGCCTTAGTATGAAAGTTAAATTTGTGGCCCACTACAGGCTTAAAATCATTTTTCATGAGCCATTGACTTATCATTGCCGGATTGGTAAGACATTCCCAAACTTTTTCGGGCGGATGAGGGAAATGCCATTTAATAACGAGGTCTCTTTGCATAAACGCGTAACTTTAAGGTTACGCAAAGGTATACGTAACCTTTGAGTTACGCAAATTTATTTTCAAATAGTTGAATGTATATTTGAAGCTGTTAAGGTGTATCATGCTGAATTTAGTTAATTACAAACATGTTTAAAGACTTCATTAACTTCTTGAAGCTATTTAAAAATATCCCCGAGGCGGATGTTGCGGTTATAGAGCAAGCGCTGGCTTTTAGGAAAGTTGCCGAAGGCGATGTGCTTTTTACCGGGGGCCAGGTATGCCGCGAAATGTTTTTTATATGCAAAGGCGTTTTGCGCATTGTTGCCCAAAACGAAAAGGGCAACCTCGTAACTTATTTCTTTTTAAAGGAGAACCAGTTTTGCTGTATTTTAAACAGCTTTAATAATAATATCCCGGCTACCGAAGGTATAGAAGCAGCTTGCGATGCGGAAATCATCGTGATAAAAAAGCAAAAGCTAATCAACTTATTTGAACAATTACCTTACCTTAAAGAGCTGATCAACGGTATTGTTACCCAGGCATTGCTGGAAAAAATACAGATCAAAAATGGATATTTTAATGAGGACGCCGCTACCCGTTACCGTAATTTTTTGATGCGGCAACCGGATATTGCCCTGCGGGTTTCGCTGAGCGATATTGCATCGTATCTCGGTATTACCCAGCAATCGTTAAGCCGTATCCGGCGAAATGTGCGCTAACCGTTTTTACCATTTGGTAAATGCAAGGCGGTTTGCGTTTAGGAACTTTGTTGTATTAAAATTTTACAATCATGAACAGCAAAGAAACAGGAAGAACAAACAGCAGTTTGCAAGGCAAACGGATAGTGCTATTAGGCGGAACATCGGGATTTGGTTTGGCTACCGCACAAGCGGCAGCCAGCGAAGGTGCCGATGTAGTGGTGGTATCAAGCCAGCAACAAAAGATTAATACAGCTTTGGCCACTTTGCCGGCAGGGAGCAAAGGATACGCCGTTGATTTAAACAACGAGCAACAAATTGATACATTTTTTAAGGGGGTAGGCGAATTTGATCACCTGGTTTTTACCGCAGGCGAAACATTGCAGCTAAGCGAATTACCAGACGTGAAAATGGACGAAGCCAGGAATTTTTTTAACCTTCGTTTTTGGAGCGCGTTAATGGCGGCAAAATATGGGAGTCCGTTTATACGTAAAGGCGGGTCAGTTATTTTAACCAATGGTACTATTGGTAAACGCCCCTGGAAAGGGTGGGCCGTGGCAGCCGGCATAACCGGTGCTGTTGAAGCGCTTACCCGCGCATTGGCTGTAGAGCTGGCGCCCATACGCGTTAACGCCGTTTGCGCCGGTATGGTACGCACCGAGCTATGGGGCAATATGCCGGAAGTTGACAGAGAAGCGATGTTTAACGATTATGGCAGCAAACTATTAACGGGCGCTGTGGGCAACCCTGAAGATATTGCAGAAGCTTTTTTATACCTGATGCACGGCAAATATACCACCGGGCAGGTGGTGGTGGTTGATGGGGGCGGGGTGTTGGTGTAAACGTCACGGCTTTGGCATCCGAAAAACTTACGAATCTCCTAAAGGTCGTAAGTTTTTCCTTTGTCTGGCATCCCAATCAGTTATTAATAGAAAATACAAAGCAGCAAAGAGGAAAGTTTAGCATCCTGAATAAAACCATTCTTCTTAATGGTGTTAAACTCTGAAAGCTACTCAATTTCCCTTCTTCAACTTTTCCGACTTTCCTGACTTTTCGGACTTCTTTTCCTTTTTTCTCCCACCATATTATTTTTATTATAAATTTGAAACGCGGTTGTTACAAAGCGTCAACAGCCGCCCAATTATTTTCCTGATAAACCTGGTATGAAGAAAAGTTTATTTTTTACTGCCTGCTGCCTCTTTGCGGCGATAGGCTTAAACGCGCAAATTCCGGCCCTGGAACGCGTAGAACCCATGTTTTGGTGGGTGGGGATGCATAATCCGAATGTGCAATTGATTGTTCATGGTAAGGATATCGCATCGCGAAAGGTGGAATTCAACTACCCCGGTGTAACCCTGGCGGCGGTACATAAAGTTGAAAATCCGAACTATTTATTCCTCGATTTGCGCATTTCTGCGGGTACTACTCCGGGAACGTTCCCGATAAAGTTCACTAAACTGGGCCAAAAGGCTTTAACTTATAGCTACGCACTCAAAAAAAGAGAGCATTCGGCAGGCCGTATCCAGGGGGTAACCGATAAGGATTTGATATACCTTATCATGCCCGATCGCTTTTCGAATGGCGATCCGTCGAACGACTCATTTTCCAATATGCGCGAAACCGGTATCCAGCGCGATTCCATGTTCGGCCGTCACGGTGGCGATATACAGGGGGTGATGAACCATCTCGATTATCTGAAAGATATGGGCGTAACTACCATCTGGATGACCCCGGAAATTGAGAACGATGAGCCGAAGGCATCATATCACGGATATGCCGTTACTGATCATTATAAAATTGACGCACGTTATGGCACCAACCAATTATACAAGCAATTTGTAGAGAAGTGCCACAGCGTGGGCCTAAAGGTTATAAAAGACATTGTACACAACCATGCAGGCACCGAGGGCTACACCATTATGGATATGCCCATGAAAAGCTGGGTGCATCAATGGCCAACATACACCAAATCGAACTTTAAATACGAAGCTGTGATGGACCCGCATGGCGCGGCGATGGATAAAAAGCTGATGCTGGACGGTTGGTTTGATCACCGCATGGCGGATATGAATGAGAATAACCCCTACGTGCAAAATTTTTTGACTCAAAACCACATCTGGTGGATTGAGTACGCAGGTATTGATGGTTTGCGGTTAGACACCTATCCGTACAACGACCCGCAATATATGGCCGATTGGGCTAAAGATTTGAAAGCCGAGTTTCCCAACCTATCTATATTCGGCGAAGTGCTGACTAATGACCCCGTTATTTCTGCCTATTTTACGCAGGGCAATACGGTAAACCGCGGAATGGATACCCATTTACCCGGCATTACTGATGCCGTTATGAAAAATGGCATTTACGATGCCGTGATGGATTGGAACGGCGGCGTAACCCATTTGTATGAATTACTGGCACAGGATTTTCTTTACCAGGATGTTAATCGCAACGTCGTGTTTTTAGATAACCATGATATGAGCCGTGCACTATCAATGGTGAAGGAAGATATCACCAAATATAAATCAGCTATGACCATGCTGATGACCTTACGCGGCGTGCCACAGATGTATTATGGCGACGAGATCTTGATGAAAAACTATTCGGACCCCGATGGTTTAGTACGATCAGATTTCCCCGGCGGATGGGCAGGAGATAAAGTGAATAAATTTACTGCCGCTGGCCGTACCGATGCCGAAAATGATGCATTTAACTTTGTACGCAAATTAGCCAATTACCGCAAAAATACCCCCGCTTTGCAGGGTGGAAAAATGATGCAGTACATCCCCGAAAAGGGCATTTATGTATATTTTAGGTACGATAGCAAAAAAACGGTAATGATGGTTTATAACAGTAATGATAAAGACCAAACCGAAACCACCGCCCGTTATGATGAACGGATAAAAGGCGCCAGGCAGGCCCGGAACGTTATATCCGGCGAAACCGTGGATTTGGCAAATGTGACCGTTCCGGCCAAAACCACACTGGTTTTGGAACTGTTGAATTAATATAACCAACTAAGCACTAAATAATTAAATTTGCCCTACAAATAAAAGATGAGCACCATTAAAGCCTGTATTTTTGACCTCGACGGCGTAATTGTTGATACGGCGGTTTACCACTATAAAGCCTGGAAACGTTTAGCCAACGAACTTGGTTTTGATTTTACCGAACACGATAACGAACAGCTAAAAGGTGTGAGCCGCGTACGTTCGTTAGAAATTATATTACAAATAGGCGGCATTACCAAAACCCCCGCCGAGCAGGAAGAACTGGCCACACGCAAAAACAACTGGTATGTGGATATGATTAACCAAATGACGCCTGCCGAAATTTTGCCCGGCGCAAAAGAATTTTTAGAAACCTGCCGCGCAGCAGGCATAAAAACCGCTTTAGGTTCGGCAAGTAAAAACTCAGGTACCATTTTAAATAAAATTAATATGGCCGGTTTGTTCGATGCTATTATCGATGGTAATCACGTAAGCAAAGCCAAGCCCGATCCCGAAGTATTTTTAAAAGGCGCCGAAGCAGTGGGCGTAACCCCTGCCGAGTGCGTGGTGTTTGAAGATGCCATTGCCGGGGTTGAGGCGGCCATAAACGGTGGTATGAAAGTGGTGGGCATAGGCTCGCCCGATGTATTGGGCCGTGCCAATTTGGTAGTGAGCGGACTCGATAAAATGACTTTAGAGAAGTTAGGGAAATTATAAAAAAACCTTGTCGTTGCGAGCGAGGAACGAGCGAAGCAACCTCGTCGCCCAGCCTATCGGTTAAGCGTGGCGACGAGATTGCCGCGCTATCGCTCGCAATGACAAATTAAGTAAAAGCTTACATTAACAATAGAGAATGAAGGACTACATTGAAGTTGATGAATGGAAAATTATAGAACAAGGCTTTAATCCGCATCACAACAAAATTTCTGAGAGTATTTTTAGTTTGGGTAATGGCCGCATGGGTCAGCGTGCAAATTTTGAAGAAGCCTATAGCGGCGATACTTTGCAAGGCAATTATGTGGCAGGCGTTTATTATCCTGATAAAACCCGCGTAGGCTGGTGGAAAAATGGCTATCCCGAGTATTTTGCCAAAGTGTTGAATGCGGCCAACTGGATAGGTATTGATATAGAAATTGACGGCGAACAATTGGACCTTGCTAAATGCAGCATCACCAACTTTTGGCGCGAGTTGAATATGAAAGAAGGTTACCTGCGCCGCAGTTTCCGCGCAAAAACAGCGAGCGGCAAGTTGGTTGAAGTAGAGTCTATCCGTTTTTGCAGTATTGTTGACGATGAAGCCGGTGCTATTAAGTATACCATTGTGCCATTAAACTTTAACGGGGAATTTACCATTACACCTTTTATTGATGGTGATGTGGTGAATAAAGACTCCAACTACGACGAGAAATTTTGGGATGAAATTAAAAAAGAAACCCAGGCCGATGGTGGCTATCTGCAAATGCGCACCAAAAAATCGGGTTTTGAAGTAGCAACAGGCATGCAGTTTAAGTTGGTAATTGATGGAAAAACAATAAAGCCAACCGCAGAGCCGATTGAGAAAGAAAAATTTATTGGCGTTAAAGTAAAAGTACCGGTTGCTGAAGGCGAGGTTGTAACTATTGTAAAATACGCGGCTAACCTTTCGTCTCAAAATTATGAAGCCGCCGACCTGGATGCCAATGTAAAGGCAACGCTATCGCGCATCAGCGAAAAAGGTTTTGAAACCATGCTGGCCGAACAAGCGGCTGCCTGGGGCAAGAAATGGGAAATGAACGATATTATTATCGAAGGTGATGCATCGGCGCAACAGGCTATTCGCTTCAACATCTTTCAGTTGAACCAAACTTATACCGGCGAGGATGATCGCTTAAATATTGGCCCTAAAGGATTTACCGGCGAAAAATATGGTGGCTCTACCTATTGGGATACCGAGGCTTATTGCGTGCCATTTTACTTGTCGACCGCCGATCAGAAAGTTACCCGCAACCTGCTGTTGTATCGTTACAAACAATTGGGCAAAGCTATTGAAAACGCAAAACTACTGGGCTTTAAGGACGGCGCCGCCCTGTACCCAATGGTTACCATGGATGGTACCGAGTGCCATAACGAGTGGGAAATTACCTTCGAAGAAATACACCGTAACGGTGCTATAGCCTTTGCTATTTTTAATTATGTGCGCTATACCGCCGACGAAGCTTACCTGGCCGATTATGGACTGGAAGTACTGATTGCCATTGCGCGTTTTTGGGCGCAAAGGGTTAATTGGTCGGATGACAGGCAACAATATGTAATGTTAGGTGTAACCGGGCCAAACGAGTACGAAAACAACGTAAATAATAACTGGTATACCAGCAAAATAGCCACCTGGTGTATGCAATATGCAGTAGAAGTTGCTGAACAAATAAAAGCAACGGAACCTGGTAAATATGCCGAACTGATTAAAAAGATCAATTTCAATGAGGCTGCTGAATTCGCAAAATTCAATGATATTGTTGAAAAAATGTACTTTGCCCACGATGACAAGCTGCAGATATTTTTACAGCAGGACGGCTATTTGGACAAGGAACAAATTTTAGTAAAAGATCTGCCCGCAAGTGAGCGCCCAATCAATCAAAAATGGAGCTGGGACAGGATACTGCGGTCGTGCTATATTAAACAGGCGGATGTTTTACAGGGATTGTATTTTTTTGAGGATCAATACGATTTAGATACGTTGCGCCGTAACTATGATTTTTACGAACCACGTACGGTACATGAATCGTCGTTATCACCTTGCGTACATGCCATTATCGCTGCAAAATTAGGCGACGAAGCACGCGCTTACGAGTTTTACCTGCGTACCGCCCGTTTGGATCTGGACGATTACAACAACGATACCGAAGACGGCTGCCACATCACATCGATGGCAGGTACCTGGATGGCCGTGGTTGAAGGTTTTGGTGGCATGCGGGTACGCGATGGCAAATTATCGTTTCAGCCGTTTCTTCCTGCAAAATGGCAATCGTTTTCGTTCAATATTGGTTTCCGTGGTTCAGTGTTGAATATTAAAGTAAGCAAGGGTGGCGTACAGATAAAAAATCTGTTGGGGAAAGAAACTTCGGTTTTAGTTTATGATAAACTACAGTTGGTAAAAGCTGACAGTGAAGTACAGGTGGAACATAATTGATTTCACTAATAAAGTCCGATGGAACAGCCCCAACCCAATCATAAATTAATCATCTACCAGTTATTACCGCGTTTATTCGGTAATACCAAAACGTTAAATAAAAACTATGGCTCCATCGAAGAAAATGGAGCAGGTAAGTTTAATGATATTAACGATAAGGCCCTGCTCGAAATAAAAAACATGGGTTTTACCCATGTTTGGTATACCGGTATTATTGAGCATGCAACCATGACCGATTATTCGGGATACGGAATAAATCCTGATGATCCGGATATTGTAAAGGGTCGCGCCGGATCGCCTTATGCCATAAAGGATTATTACGATGTTGACCCCGATTTAGCGGTTGATGTAAAAAACCGTATGGCCGAATACCAGGCGTTGATTGACCGAACTCATGCCAACGGCCTTAAAGTAATTATGGACCTGGTGCCTAACCATGTTGCCCGCACTTATGGCTCGGATGTTAAACGCGCCGGCGTGCGCGATTTTGGGCAGGACGATGATCAATCGCGGGCCTTTAGCGCAAAAAACGATTTTTATTATACACCGGGGCAGGCGTTTGCTGTTCCGTATGGCTATAATCCGGGTGGTAATGAGTTTCATAGTCCGCTAAAGGATGGTCGTTTTAACGAAAATCCCGCCAAGGCAACCGGTAATGATGTATTCAGCGCCACACCATCCGTCAATGATTGGTTCGAAACCATGAAGCTGAATTATGGGGTGGATTATATGAATGGTCATGCCCTGCATTTCGATCCTATCCCACCAATGTGGAATAAAATCTATGATATTTTACATTGGTGGAGCGCCAAAGGTATAGATGGTTTCCGCTGCGATATGGTCGAGATGGTTCCCGTAGAATTTTGGGGATGGGTAATTCCGAAATTAAAGGCAGAACATCCCGATTTGATATTTATCGGCGAAGCGTACAACACCGGACAATACCGCAATTATATTTTTAACGGAAAATTTGACTATCTGTACGATAAAGTTGGCTTGTACGACTCCATTAAAAAGTTAACCAATAATGAATATGGCGCCAGCACCTGGGATATCAACCGTGTTTGGAACCAGGATTGCACAGGCATCGATCAGCACATGCTGCGCTTTATGGAAAACCATGATGAGCAGCGCATTGCTTCCCGGTATTTTGCCGGTAACCCCTGGCTGGCTGTGCCGGGCATGATTGTATCTGCTGCGCTTTCAACAGGCCCGGTAATGGTTTATTTTGGGCAGGAAGTAGGTGAGCCGGCAACAGGCACCGAAGGCTTCAGCGGCGATGATGGCCGTACCACTATATTTGATTATTGGGGTGTACCCGAACATCAAAAATGGCTCAATAATGGCCAGTTTGATGGCGGGCAGTTATCTGAGAGTCAAAAAAACCTGCGTGGTTTTTATAGTAAGTTGCTCAATGTTGTAAATCAAAATGAAGCATTAAAAACAGGGCAGTTTTGGGAATTAATGGTATGCAATGAGCATCAAAATGGTTTCGATCAACTTATATACATATTCCTGCGATATACTGATAAACAACGTATATTAGTGATAACCAATTTTAACCGTAGCGAACGCCAGATACAGGTAAAACTGTCGGGTGATTTGATAGCAAAACTGAACTTAACAGGAAAGCAAACGTTTACCGATTTGTTAAGCGGAGCTAAGTTTAGCACTGATGATATAAATAATGGAGTGACTTTAATGGTTGCGGCGAGCGGCGGAATGATTTTGGAGATTGTTCAGTAGTGTGCAAATAAAAAAAAGCGATTGCCGTTGGCTTCAGCCAACGGATAGTATGGCAACTAATCAAGGCTTTAGCCGAAAATGGCTGCCGTGCCGAACTACAGGAAAACGCCCATTTGGCTAAAGCCCTGTTACAATTGATATAAACCCGTTGGCTAAAGCCAACGGCAATGATTTTTTACCTGCGCTGAGTAGTAACAACAATTTACAAATAAACTGTTAGTTGGCGGGCGACATTAAAAAGCGCACCAATGAACTAATGAATCAATAAACAAATGAACCCAACCACAACAACACGCGCCATCATCCAAAAACCACGAATGAGTTTTTGGCAGATATTTAACATGAGCTTCGGCTTTTTAGGGATACAATTTGGCTTCGCCCTGCAAACCGGCAATGCCAGCCGTATCCTGCAAACATTCGGTGCCGATGTGGAGCATTTGTCGTGGTTTTGGTTGGCAGCGCCCATCAGCGGGATGATCATTCAACCTATTATTGGTCACTATAGCGATCGTACCTGGAATCGCCTCGGTCGCCGTCGTCCTTACTTTTTAACCGGGGCCATATTATCGGGGCTGGCATTGTTCTTTATGCCAAATTCATCCGTATTAGCCTTTGTGTTGCCGCCAATTATAGTTGGAGCAGGCATGTTGATGATTATGGATGCATCGTTTAACGTGGCAATGGAACCTTTCAGAGCATTGGTTGCCGATAACTTACCGGATAGCCAGCATAACGATGGTTTTTCTATGCAGACCTGTTTAATTGGCGTTGGCGCTGTAATAGGTTCGTGGTTACCTTACGTATTTGCCAATTGGATAGGCATAGCCCAAACGGCAGCACCGGGCCATGTACCCAACAACCTGCTGTTTTCGTTTTATACAGGCGGCCTTGTTTTGATTGCCAGTATTGTATGGACGGTTATCCGCACAAAAGAATATCCGCCTGAGGTGTACGCTACGTTCCATGCTGAAGAAACAGAAGTTAAAGTAAAAAGGAACGGCCTCTCGGAGATATTTAACGATTTGGTAAATATGCCAAAAACCATGAGGCAGTTAGGTATTGTACAATTTTTCTCGTGGTTTGCGCTTTTCTCCATGTGGGTGTTTACCACGCCGGCCATCGCTGCTCATATCTATCACTTGCCGGCTACAGATACATCATCATTAGCTTATAACAAGGCTGGCAATTGGGTGGGGGTGTTATTTGGGGTTTACAATGCAACATCAGCTATTTACGCTTTATTGCTGCCCCGCATAGTACGCAACACCAGTCGTAAAAAAACACATGCTTTTTCGTTAGCTATGGGTGGGCTGGGTTTAATATCTATCTTTTTTATCCAAAACGATTACCTGCTTATTTTACCCATGATAGGAATTGGTTTAGCCTGGGGCAGTATTCTGGCAATGCCTTACGCTATTTTGTCGAGCTCGATCCCTGCCAAAAAAATTGGTGTTTACATGGGGATATTTAACTTTTTTATCACTTTTCCGCAAATTGTAAATGGTATTATCGGTGGACCAATAGTGAAATATCTTTATAACGGCAACGCCATTTACGCGCTGATAATGGCCGGGGTGTTTATGTTTTTGGCGGCTATTTCGGCATTGTTTGTGCAGGATGGTAAAGATATTCAGATAATTGAGGTGGGTTTGGAGTCCTGAGTCTGTAGTATTGAGTTAGCAAGTCAGAAAGTATTTGTCAACAATATGATTTAAGAGTTACTACTTCAGACTATCGACTTTAGACTCAAGACTCCTGACTTGCAGCTTAGAAAATAAGGCCAAAAAGCAAACTAAATGGATAATATTGTATATTGCGTTATACATACACAATGTAGATATTTGCGCACGTACCTATAATTTTTTAATGGAAGATAATTTACTGAACGAGGAGCTTATAGCTAACAAATTGATTGAAGAAGAGGATGAGGAGTTCCATCACCTTAATAACCCGGCCGACGGGATAAAGCCGATTATAAAAAAATATCTCGGCAGTCCTAAAAATGTTGTTCAACAAGGTAATAAGTTCTTTTTTTCGGACGACGACGCGAAGGTTGAGGTAGTTGTTATTACCGATGAGATCATACGCGTACGCCTGGCCCCCCATGGTGTTTTTTTAGATGATTTTTCGTACGCGGTACCTAAAATAGAGCAAAAAGAAGTTGAATTTTCGTTAAGTGAAGACGCAAACGAATATTGTGTTTCCACCGCCGTTGTAAACTGTCACGTCCGCAAAAAGGACTTTTTTATATCATTTTCTGATAAATTATCCAATGTAACCAGCGCCGATGCTGTGCCAATGCACTGGGAAGAAAACGTAAAATTTGGTGGTTATTACGTTTTTTGTACAAAAACCTGCGCGCCCCAGGAGAGCTTTTTCGGCTTGGGCGACAAACCAACCGAGCTTAACCTGCGTGGTAAGCGGTTGAACAACTGGAATACTGACGCTTATTCATTTGCCTGGAATCAGGACCCGCTTTACCGCAGTATACCTTTTTATATTAGTTTAAGTGAGGGAATAGCGCACGGTATCTTCTTCGATAATACTTTTAAAGCACATTTTGATTTTGGCGCCGAGGACCCAACCAAAACAAGTTTTTGGGCCGATGGCGGCGAATTGCAATATTATTATATCCACGGTCCGCACATGATGGACGTGGTAAAAAGCTATCATCTTTTAACCGGTACACACCCTATGCCGCCGCTTTGGGCATTAGGTTATCATCAATGCCGCTGGAGTTATTATCCCGAAGCAAAGGTGAAGAAGATAACCAGGGGCTTCCGCGAAAATAAAATTCCATGCGATGGCATTTACCTCGACATCGATTATATGGACGGCTACCGTTGCTTTACCTGGAACCGGAAATACTTCCCCGATCCTAAAAAAATGATCAAAGAATTGGCTGCCGATGGTTTTAAAACGGTGGTAATTATTGATCCGGGTATCAGGGTGGATGATAACTACGCTGTATTTAAGGAAGGAAAAGAAAATCGCTATTTCTGCCGCCGCAGCGATGATTATTTTATGGAGGGCCATGTTTGGCCCGGCCGCTGCCAGTTTCCTGATTTCACCAACCCCGATGTACGCACCTGGTGGGGCGGCCTGTTCGACGAACTGGTGCAAATGGGTGTTGCCGGCGTATGGAACGATATGAATGAGCCGGCAGTGTTTGGAGCGGGAACCTTTCCTGACGATGTAAGGCATCAGTACGATGGCTTCCGCGGTTCGCACCGCAAGGCGCACAATATTTATGGTATGCAAATGGTACGTGCTACCTACGAAGGTTTGCGCAAATTGATGAAAAATAAACGGCCGTTTACTATTACCAGGGCCGGTTACTCGGGTGTACAGCGCTTTTCTTCCGTTTGGACGGGGGATAACGTGGCATCGTGGGAACATTTACAATTGGGTAACCTGCAGTGTCAGCGTTTATCCATGTCGGGTGTTCCATTTTGCGGCACGGATATCGGCGGTTTTAGCGGCGAGCCGGATGGTGAATTGTTTACCCGCTGGATACAAATGGGAACATTTTCGCCCTTTATGCGGGCGCATTCCGCAGGTGATACCAAGGAGCGCGAGCCATGGAGCTTTGGCGAGCCTTTTACCGCCATTAACCGCAAATTTATTGAATTAAGATATCGTTTACTGCCCTATTTATATTCCGCTTTTTGGGAGCATCACCGCTATGGTTTCCCTATATTGCGACCGGTAATTATGCAGGAACAGGAAGAGGTGAAAAACCACTTCCGGCAGGATGAGTTTACCTATGGCGATAAAATATTGATTTGCCCTGTTATGGTGCCTGGCCAAACAAGCCGCAAGGTTTACCTTCCGAAGGGACGCTGGTACAACTTCTGGACAAATGAAAGTGTTGATGGCGGGCAGGAAGTAACCGTACCTACACCATTGGAGAATATCCCTGTATTTATAAAAGCAGGGTCGGTTATTCCCGAATATCCGGTGATGCAGTATGTGGGCGAAAAGGAGATAGAGGAAGTGAAGCTGAATGTTTATTTCAGCAGTTACGAGGTGAATTCGTTCCTTTTTGAAGATTACGGCGAAACTTTTGCTTACGAGCAGGATATTTATTTAGAAAAGAAATTTATAGTAAAAGGCAAAGGAAATACCTTAACCATACAGCAAAGCATGGAAGGTTTATACACGCCGCGGTACGAAAACTATGTTTTCAATATCATCGGTCTGCCGTTTAAACCGGCCCGAATAATTGCTGATGGTAAGCCTGTTAAGGATTTTGTTGTGAACAAAGATAAAACCCTGACGCTTACGCTGAGGAAAAACTTTACACAATTGGTGATTGATTAAGGAATCAAGACAACAAGAGGCAGGAATAAAAAGTTGATAGATTGTTTATCTTTGTTCCTGTCTCTTTTAAATTATAAACCGGTATATATACCTTTTTGTTAAAACTACTTAGTTAAGTTTGCGATGCGGGCAACCTTAGTGCTCTTCGTTGGTTAATTTTTTACCACAAAGAACGCAAAGGTTTTCACGAAGGACACCAATGATTAAAAAGAGTAAAATATAATTTTTTCAATTTTGAGAATACGGGGGTAGATGTTCCATTGGAGCAGCTTGTGACTGGGAGGTAATAGAATAGATTTTAACGTTAATAAAGCCTTCGGGCACAATTATATGGCCAAAAAGAAAACTGATACCGAAAACGAAGCACCCGCTGAATCTGCCGGTGCAAAAAAGGTTAAAGCTGCTGCCAAAGAATCAGTAGCTGCTGCGAAACCAACCGCCAAACCCAAAAAGGCGGCCCCGGAAAAAGCAAAAAAAACAGCTTCCGCAGAAACGGCATTACCGGTGGCTGCCGATCCGATGAAAAGCGTGGAGGTTTACAGTCGTTTTACCGATTTTGATATTGCGCTGTTTAAATCGGGTAAGCACTATAAGTTGTATGAAAAATTCGGTTCGCATGTAATTGAATTTGAAGGTGTGGTAGGCACTTACTTTTCGGTATGGGCGCCAAATGCCAAATATATTTCGGTTATTGGCAATTTTAACGGCTGGAACCGTGGCTCGCATCCTTTATATGTACGCTGGGATGGCTCGGGTATATGGGAGGGTTTTATTCCTAATATCGGCGATGGCGAAACCTATAAATATTTCATTAACTCAAATACAGGCGAAGATCTGGAAAAAAGCGATCCCTTCGCTCTGCGCTGGGAAGTGGCTCCGCATACTGCATCAATAGTTGCCGATACTTATTACCATTGGAAGGATGAAGATTGGATGGCTAATCGCTATGCTCACAATGGACTTGACAGGCCTTATTCTGTTTATGAAATGCACATAGGCTCGTGGGCACGCAGCCCCGAAAGTCCTGATGAGTATTTATCTTACGGCCAGATAGCTGATAAGTTGGTGCCTTACATTAAGGAAATGGGCTTTACTCATGTGGAGTTTATGCCAATAATGGAGCATCCGTATTACCCGAGCTGGGGATACCAGATTACCGGCTTTTATGCAGCTTCATCCCGCTACGGCGGCCCTAAGGACCTGATGTACCTGGTTGAGGAATTGCACAAAGCAGGCATCGGTGTAATATTGGATTGGGTACCATCGCACTTTCCAGGTGATGCACACGGTTTATATAATTTTGACGGGACGCATTTGTACGAGCATGAAGATATGCGCAAAGGTTTCCATCCCGATTGGAAATCGTACATATTTAACTATGGCCGTAACGAAGTACGCGCGTTTTTAATCAGCAATGCTTTGTTTTGGCTGGATCGTTATCATGCGGATGGTTTGCGGGTAGATGCAGTGGCTTCTATGCTTTATTTGGATTATTCGCGTAACCATGGCGAATGGGAGACCAATATTTATGGCGGCAACGAAAATTTGGAAGCCATCTCGTTTTTAAAAGAATTTAATGAAGCGGTATACAGCCATTTCCCCGATACGCAAACTATTGCCGAAGAATCAACATCGTTTACAGGCGTAAGCCGCCCGGTTTATACAGGTGGTTTGGGTTTTGGGATGAAATGGATGATGGGCTGGATGCACGATTCGATCAAGTATTTTTCAACTGATCCGCTGTATCGTAAATACCATCATAACCAAATCACTTTTAGTTTGATATATGCCTTTACCGAAAACTTTATGCTGCCTTTTTCGCACGATGAAGTAGTATACGGCAAAGGATCGATGCTGAACAAGATGCCAGGCGACGAATGGCAAAAATTTGCCAATTTGCGCGTGCTGTACACGTATATGTTTACCCACCCCGGCACCAAGCTACTATTTATGGGTGCTGAATTTGGACAAGGCGGTGAGTGGGATTTCAAAAAATCGCTCGACTGGCATTTATTGCAATATCCTAATCACCAGGGCATCAAAGAAATAATTAAAGCGCTAAATCAACTATACAAAGACGAGCCGGCCCTGTACGAAAAAGGCTTTGACTGGACCAGCTTTGAGTGGGTTGATGGTGGTAACGCTAACGATTCCATCCTGATTTATAACCGCAAAGGCCACGATGCAGAGAATGACGTGGTAGTTGTTTTAAACATGACACCAATGCCGCATTATGATTTCCGCGTAGGCGTGCCGTCAAAAGGTAAATGGGGCGAAATATTTAACTCGGATGCTAAACAGTTTTGGGGAAGTGGGGTGGCCAATGAAAAACCTGCCGAATCAGAATTGGTTAACTGGCACGGCCGCGAAAACTCCATCAGCATAACCATACCGCCGCTGGGCGCTCTTGTGTTTAAAAAAGTAATGTCGGTACCGCCAAAGTACGAACTCAAAAAGTAGTTGTAATAAAAGAAACCTTTTTGTAAGCTATTGACGTAAAAGTGATTATTAATACAATAATCACTTTTTTTATGAACACTAAATTTCGCTCCCTGTATCTTGTTTTAGGCTTCGGCGGTTTGCTGTTGCTTATATATCACGCCATCGCGTCGTATCCCGAGATTAATCCTGCCTCCGTATTGGCTATTACCCTGCCCGATATGTTGTTTTTTTACCTGGCTTACAGAACTTACCCTGCGGAGGAACCTTCTGGCAGCAGGGTTAAATGACCTATGTCAATAGTCATTAGTCATTCGCTACGCTGTTATTAGTCATTGCTTGCAGGCTTTTTACGGGTTTCCTTTGCTTAACATCGTAACGTAAATAGAGACCTGGCATTAAATATTAGTTTATGCGAACATAATAGTTGTATATTAGTTTATCGTTAATACCAACTTAGCTATTATGAATCGCAAATTTTTGATTGTTTACCTAATTGCAGCTACGTTTACTTTGTTACTGATTATTTATCAGCTAATAACTTCCTACCCTGCGCTCAACTTGGCGCAGCTCATTCTCGATTCAATAATTTGTTTGTTTTTTTATTATCTCGCCTACAAAACTTATCACGAAAAGAAAGATCACGAATTGATGTAGCGTTAAAATCTCTTTGCGCGAACTTTAAATTAATGTTAAATAATCGGGGCACTCTTTTTGTCTTATAAGCAGTAGTTATTTAATATTATAAACCCCCAAACATTATTTATTGCGCTATGGATCCGAGATTTAGAATACTTTACCTGCTTTTAGGCGCTGCCGGATTGGCTTTTTTAATTTATGTTATAATTACAACATTCGACAATATTAACCCGGTTGATATTTTGATTATAACTATCCCCGATATGTTGTTTTTTTTCCTCGCTTATAAAACTTACCCGGCCGAAGAGGCTGAAGCAAAAAACTTTGTGCATAGCCGCAAAAGATCGTATTAACGGGTCATCGCAAACGATAATAACGCTCCAATAATATTCATCATGCTATGGGTTAATATTCCTAAGCGCATATCGCGGGTTTTATTAACCATGTAAATCATGGGCAGCAGCGATAATATCAGCGTTAAATAAACATAAGGTTGCCAAAAATGGTATAAAGAAAATAGTATTGCGTTAGCAACGAATGCGTATTTCCCCCAGGCATTCATCCGCGCAAGCAAATATCCTCTGAAATAAATTTCTTCGGCATACGGGGCGATGATACCATTGAGCATTAAATTGAGTATGAGTGTTATTTTTATTTTTTCGCTGCTGTAACCGCCGAAGCCTTGTACAGTAAACCATGCTGGTAACGAGGTGAAAAAATGCTTGCTGACGTATAAATCCGCAGGCTGGGTAATTCCCCAAATAACAAACGCCGCAATAACCAGCCCGAATGTATAAAGAATCAGTTTTACTGCGGGCAGTCGATTGGTGAAGCCGTTTAAAGAAGCTATTTTACTCAGATTCTCTTGTTTTTTGGCCCGGATAAGGTGGATTGTTAAAACCGGGATAGCCACCAGTATGATACAAAGCAGCATGCCGAATTGTGGCGGATAACCATAACGGATGCTTAAAGGCGCTAATACGATAAATGCCAATGTGATTAACAGGCCGGGATAAAGGTGATAAATTACAGACCGGGTTTTGCTTAACTGTTTCATGATGTTGATTTTATAGTGTTTTTGAATAATGCATCAAAACACTATAAAATCGCGCACCCGGTCGACCGACTTTTAAAAGTCGAACCAATTTAGTGGAAACCCATCAGGAATTTTAGGTTTATAACGTTTTGTATAACCGAATTAACCACGGAGAACGCGAAGGTGGCGCAAAGTACACAGAGAAAAAGGAGAGTAATATTGGTGGGATATTGATATGAATGAACCTTCGGCCTATATAACGAATTGTATAGGTAATTAATTTTTGAAGGTTTGACAATTGCATTTTTATGACCCGGAGGGTCTACCTCTTTGTAGACAATTGTTAGTCCAATGCGTTGCCGCAGAGCGGCTACCCTTTGCCCACATACATTTTGGACACCAGTTTAGATCTTGAGATGATGATTTTAATGAAACTATAAGGATAGAAATATTCTCCGCCTGGATATTAGCGAAGGGTAGCCGCTCCGCGGCAATCTATTGTGGGTGGTGCTCTTTCTACAAAGGGGTAGACCCTCCGGGTCAGAAAAAAAGCATGTGGTTAAAACTAATCACATCCAGGTTACTCATACAAACTATTATAGAACCAGCTTTTGCGATCAAAAACGCCCCATTCGCTGCGCTAAAAATCCAAGCCCCTTCTTTATTTGATGCGCACACTATCTGTTATCGAACCGAAATTTTGCGTCTTAAATTCAGTGGGTGTAGTCCCGGTGTATTTTTTAAACAGCGTATTAAAAGACGATTTGGAGTTAAACCCAGATTTATAAAGAATCTCGAGCACCGTTATTTTTTTGTCAGGATTATTGGTGAGCAGGCTTTGCGCTTCGCGGATACGGTAGCGGTTTACAAAATCAAAAAAGTTTTGCTGCAGATGATCATTAATCAGCCTGGAGACTTCCTTAGGATGCATCCGTAAACTTTTTGCCAGGGACTCGACAGTGAGGTCGGGATTAAGGTAGGGTTTATTTTCGCTCATGTGAACGATCAGTGTATTTAGCTCGGCGCTTTTATCCGGAAGGTCAATTGCGGTATCTGTTCTTAATTTAACAGGTATTTCATCTTCATCCATCCACGAAAAATATTCAGGGTTTTGCAGCGCTTTAACTATTACGCGGTTGATGAAGTAGAATAAAAGCAATATAATAACCAATAAAATTACCGCATTGAACTTTGGCTGCGACGCAATTTCAAAAACGTTGTTCAACAGTGATAGCACGAAAAGTACAACGAAGAAAATAATAGATGAGACCAGCCAGTTTAGATTTATTTTTTGTACCGACGAGAATTTATTTAGAGCAACGGCCTTGTATTTATTGATTGCCGCCAGGCTGACTGTTGCGTACACACAGAAATGTACGATCATGGTTAACGCCCCTAAATAAAAGTAACGCGGAATGTGGTGGGCACTTATAGCGTGGAGAATAGTGATCTTTAAGGCAACCGGCTGAACCTGGTACTGTATCAGCGAAAGCGTAAAGAAAAGTAAAAACGGAAGAAAGTGCAGTAATTTTTTATTGCTGAGCGTAAACGAACGGTAAATAAGCGATTGCGTATAAAGCAGCAACAGCGGCCCGTATAACAACGGAAAAGCGCTGCTCAAAGTGGCCCAATTGGGGTAATTGTACCAAACCCCAATGTGCAGTAATAAATTGTCGGCCATGGAGATGCCTATGGCAATAAAAAAGCATCCCAACAGCCTGTTGCTTACCGCTTTCCCGTTTTTTTTGGTATATAGATAAATGCCGGCAAACAGCAGTTGAAATATCAATAGCAGCAGCAATATGTCGGGCGCATTTAACAGCATGGCTAAATATAGAAACTAATGCCGTAAATACCTGTTAAATAACCAGCTGAACGCTTTTAATGGGTATATTTTCTGATCACCTGCCATGTCGAGACGTCGGAATCAAACACTGAATTTAATCCCTGTTCCTCGCCTCCCGGGTCGCCCATAAATTCATCGCCATTCTTCCAAAATATTTGCCCGGGTATAGGTCTTGCTATCCCGCCGAAAGCCCAGAAGTTAGCGCCTGCAATTTCCGGATGCGCCATCATACTGCCGAATATCACATCATAAAAATGATTACGGCTGTTGGTAGTTGAACTAATGTTGAAGGACTGGCTATCGCGTGGTAAACCAAATTCCTCTATCACCATTGGCTTATTCAATTCTTTGGCTATAGCCAGATGCCGGGCGATATAAGCAAGGGCATTGTTAACGCTGTTTTGATATCCTGCAACAATGGATGTATCCTTAAACCAGCCCCAGTTTTTAGGCCAGATATGGATAGTTAAGTAATCGATATTTTTATCGGTGTGTTCTTGCTTGTATATCGAGATATCGTTAAATGATGCGATCTCGCCCTCGCTGCCCGTAGTTACCAAATGGTTTTTATCTATCGATTTTATAAGGGCCGATGTATGTTGCATCCACGCTAAAAATGCGTGTACAGCGGCCTGTGTCATCGGGCGCGGTTCGTTGATGATCTCCCATGCCATTACTGCTGTATCATCCGTGTATTTTTTACCGTTAATACTGTTGGTGCGGTGCAGTATGTATTTAATATAAGCATCCAACTCATCCATGCAGGGCTGGCAAGTATAAAATTTGGCGGTGTATTCCTGGTTTTTATCCCAGGTATAACCACCATATTTGGGGTGCGGTTGGTTGCCGTAACCGTTCCATTCCAGGTATTGGTCTATGCCGCCGCTCCAATCCCATGTATTGGTAAAATGCAATACGGCTTTCATATTGCGTTTGCCTAATTCGTTTAGCAGGTAGTCAAGGCCGTAAGCCATGTTTTCATTAAATTTTCCGGGCGCGGTCAATAATGATTTTTCGCTGGGCGTGCGGTAAAGGTAGGTGGTGAGGCCCTCGGCTCCAACCATTATGCGTAAATTGGTTACGCCCTTCTTTTTTAAAAAATCAAGTTCAGTTTTAAGGCGCTGTTTTCCCTTTTCGCCATTGGTGGCTAATAAGCCACCGTACCAGTAATTAGCGCCGATATAGCGGTAAGGTTTGCCATCAATAGTAAAATGGGTGCCTTCAACCCTAACAAAGCCCTGCTGCGCAAAACAGGTGGCGGTAAGCAGCAGGCCAAAAAACAATAACTTTATAATTTTATTCACAGTACAAATTTGGATTATAAAAGTATAAAACGAGATGCCATTGTTATTAATACTGTTTTAACAATTGATTGCCCCATACGCAAAAATTGATTTACCTTTTATGCTCTACCTGATTTTGTAAGGCTTTCATTTCAAGGTCGGAATAATCCATAAGTTCAACGAACATTACACCGGTTGTTATTTTTGCGTTATTGTCAACAACGTATAAAAGCTGGTTTGCGACGATCACAGCTATTTTTGGGTGCAATAAAAAACTGCTGGTTCCCTCTTTTAACTCATTAGTACCTTTGGCATCAAATGCCATTCGCAACGAAGTGTGTAATTCTTTTTCATCTGGTGATATTATTAATTCAGCCTTGATAATATTTTTGACAGAAGCAAATGCGTTTGGCGCAATTGTGTATACGTTATCCGATCCCCTAACTCGCATTTTAATCCCAGTTGAGCTGTCGGCAAGAAAGTAAAAGCCGGTGGGCATATAGGTTGTATTGGCAGGAGAAACAGTAAGTTTGTGGGTTTGATTAGCTGTCGCTGAATTATTATCTGTGGTTTTAACATGGTTCCCAGAACAAGCAGTTAGTAGTAAGAGAATTACAAACAATGGTCGCATATTTAATATAAGTACAATTATAAAAAAGAGTAAAGGCTGGGCAGAAGTAATTATGCAACAAAGATACTAAAAAGCCCTGTTTCGGAGTGAAAACAGGGCTTTTTAGTGGAGTATGTAAGCAGGATTACTCTCTGCCAATCAATTTCCAAACTATGGCCGCCAGAATGCCGCCAATAATAGGCGCTACTATAAACACCCAAACCTGCGACAACGCTTCGCCACCTGCAAGCAGGGCAGGGCCAAAGCTGCGGGCGGGGTTAACTGATGTGCCGTCAATCGGGATACCTACTAAGTGAATAATAGTAAGGCTTAAACCAATAGCCAAACCTGCAAAACCAGGAGCCGCATTTTTTGCGGTACTGCCAAATATCACCATCAGGAAAATAAAAGTAAGCACAATTTCGGCAATTATAGCTGATTGCATGCTGTACTTATCAGGAGAAAGTTCACCATATCCGTTTGTACCCAAGCCTCCAGCATAACCAACCATGCCTTTTGCAATCACCATTAAAACAGCCGCACCCAGGATGGCGCCCAATACCTGCGCGATAATGTAGCCAACAGTATCTTTTGCACTTATTTTACCTGCAACCAGCATAGCAATGGTGATAGCGGGGTTAATGTGGCAACCCGAAATTGGCCCGATGGCATAGGCCATTGCCAAAACTGAAATACCGAAGGCAAATGATATGCCCAGGAAGCCGATATGGCCACCGGCAATTACAGCGCTACCGCAACCGATAAACACCAGGACAAATGTGCCGATCAATTCGGCCGCGTACTTAGAAATAGGTTTTGTTTCCATAAAAATTAAATTATTAGGTTTTAAAGTAAAAGGTTGCGAATTGAAATTGAACTGAAGATTGAGATATGTTCATGTATAGCAAAGGGCTTACGATGTTTAATGAGCTAATCAACAGTCAAAAGAATTGTAATATACGGTGATTTAAAAGTAGAAAAATACTTAACATATTGCAATAGAAATGAATATAAATTTAATGATTAACTATGGGGACAGGGAATAATTTAATAGTTATGGAATTTGCCCCTTTTGTACGGAAATATCATAAAACAATAAAGCCCTCCGGTAAACCGAAGGGCTTTAGCAAAACTATAAGGGATTAAGCTTAAAACTTACCTAATTCCTGAACCAGGTCAATCAGTTTATTTGAATATCCCCATTCGTTATCGTACCATGATACAACTTTAACGAAGTTATTGTTCAGGGCTATACCAGCTTTAGCATCAAAAATTGATGTGCGTGCGTCGCCTTTAAAGTCTTCTGATACCACTTCGTCTTCAGTGTAACCCAATATACCTTTTAAGTCGCCTTCTGAAGCTTCTTTCATTGCAGCCTTGATCTCCTCGTAAGTGGCAGGAGTTTTAAGGCGAACTACTAAGTCAACCACAGATACGTCGGCAACCGGCACCCGGAACGACATACCGGTTAATTTACCTTTTAATTCAGGTAATACCAAACCTACAGCTTTAGCAGCGCCGGTTGATGAAGGAATGATGTTTTGGTAAGCGCCGCGGCCGCCTCTCCAGTCTTTTGCCGATGGGCCATCAACTGTTTTTTGGGTAGCAGTTACAGCGTGAATGGTGCTCATTAAACCTTCTTCAATACCGAATTTGTCGTTCAGCACTTTAGCAACAGGCGCTAAACAGTTGGTGGTACATGAAGCGTTCGATACAATGTGCTGATCGGCTTTTAATTGTTTGTGATTAACACCCATTACAAATGTAGGGGTATCGTCTTTTGCAGGAGCACTCATCACTACTTTTTTAGCGCCGGCATCAATATGTTTTTGGGCAGTTTCCTGGGTAAGGAACAAGCCTGTTGATTCAATTACAACTTCGGCACCAACTTCACCCCATTTCAGGTTAGCAGGATCTTTTTCGGCAGTTACACGGATAGTTTTACCGTTTACCACCAAATGACCGCCTTCAACAGCAATAGTGCCTTTGAAAGGACCATGAGTTGAATCGTATTTTAACATGTAAGCCATATAATCGGGCTCAACCAGGTCATTAATACCAACAACTTCTATGTCGGGTCTTTCAATTGCAGCCCTAAATGCAAGGCGGCCAATACGGCCGAAACCGTTAATTCCTATTTTCATGATTTTTTTAATTTTTACTTGAGTAATACGTTAATAAATTGTTTATGGGTTCTTTTATGATGTTGGCAATTTTAAGATTTGCATCGGCGGCGGCCTCATATAACTGGTTTTGAAAGCCCGCCGCAACAGAACCTGCAAAATACAACAAAGCTTCGGGATGTTCATCATGCAAGGGTAATAAATATGTATTTATCATCTTTTCGAAGCCATTTTTGATGATCCCTTTTATATAATTATCTTCCTTGTTATCTATAAAAAACTCGGTAAACGAGCTCAAAAACAAAGCAGGCTGTTTTTGGCGGTAAATTTTTTCGAGCAGTGTTTTACGATCGGGATCGTAGCGGTAAATAAATTTTTTCTGGATATTGGGGGGTAATGTTTCGTTCATAAACCCTTTCAATAGTTCCTTGCCCAGCCAGTTCCCCGATCCCTCATCGGCCAGGATATAGCCCAGCCCGTAATTGTTAGGTTTTACTTTTTTACCATCAAACCAGGCAGCATTTGACCCGCTACCGCAGATGCTGATAATACCTGGCGAATTTTTGCAACAGGCAATAGCGGCCCCTTCTATATCGTGCTCAACGGTAACTTTACCATATTTAAAAAATTTAGATAAGGCATTGTGTACCGTTGTTTTCCGCTCGCCGGATGAAGCGCCCGCACCAAAAAAATAAATACGTTTTATTTCTTCGGCATGATGGATCAGGTTGATGTTTTTGCTGAGCAGTTGTATGATATATTTTTCGTCGTCGAAATAGGGATTTATCGCACTGGTCTTAAAGGAAGCTATTATTCGCTCCTTGTCAGCCAGCCGCCAGTCGGCAATGTGCGATCCGCTATATACAACTGCTATCATTTTATATGGATAATATTTCGGCCATTTTTATCAAATCTTCTTCCAGCCTGAATTCGGTTTGGTTAAGGGCTTTCTCCAAACTTGTTAGCTTAATGTGGTTAGCCTCTAAACCAACCATCATTTGATTTTTGCCGGCTATTAGCGCGTTCACAGCGGCAAAACCCATACGGCTGCCTAATATCCTGTCGAACGCCGAAGGGCTGCCACCACGTTGCAAGTGACCTAATATGGTTACCTTAACATCGTAAAATTTTACTTCTTTTTGTACCAGTTTGGCAATATCATAAGCGCCGCCATTTTTATCGCCTTCGGCAACAATTACAATGCTCGACGATTTTTTATTGTATTGACCACCCTTCAGGTTTTCAATCAAATCGGGAATAGCAGTTTCTTTTTCGGGCAGTAATATTGCCTCTGCGCCGCAGGAGATACCGGCACGCAAGGCTATAGCGCCCGAATCGCGGCCCATTACTTCCACAAAAAACAGGCGGTCGTGGGCATCGGCAGTATCACGTATCTTATCAATAGCTTCAATTACGGTATTGGTTGCAGTATCAAAGCCAAGCGTGTAGGTGGTGCCGCAAAGGTCGTTATCAATGGTTCCGGGTACACCCATTACGGCTATATCAGGATATTTTTGAGAAAAACGCAGCGCGCCGGTAAAAGTACCATCGCCGCCAATTACCACCAGGGCGTCGATACCATGCTTTTTTAAGTTTTGATAGGCAGTTTCCATACCTTCATCGGTACGGAACGGTAAACAGCGTGCAGTTTTTAAAATGGTGCCGCCTAAATTGAGTATGTTACTTACCGAGCGGGTGCCCATATCGTACATATCATCGTCAATAAGCCCCTGGTATCCACGCCTGATGCCTGTAACTTCTAATTTATTATAGATAGCTGTCCGGACGACCGCCCTGATACAAGGATTCATACCCGGAGCATCGCCTCCCGATGTAAGAACAGCCAGTCTTGAAATTTTATGCATCTTGTTTATAACTGTTTTGAATCCGCGAAGATAGTGTGTGAAAATTACACCATTAAATTTATTTTTTTTTTTTACATTAGCGCTTCGCCATTTAACTAATTGTTAACCTAAATTTACCGGGGTTTGGAAGCAATGCTACCTACATTTGACTCAGTTTTTTCGATAGACTGCGTGATTTTCGGCTTTGAAGCCGGAGAATTGAAGATATTACTGATTGAACGAAACGAAGAGCCTTTTAAGGATTGGCTTGCTTTGCCTGGTTATATTGTTGAGCAGGACGAGAGTATTGACGATGCTGCCGAGCGTATATTATACGAATTGACCGGCTTGCGCGACTTGCACATGCAGCAATTTCACACCTTTGGCGAAGTAAACCGGCACCCGCAGGGGCGGGTAATTACCGTCGCCTATTATGCGCTGATCCGTATTAACGGCCAAAAAGAGCTGCGACCTGTTACCCAATTTGCCCGTAAAGCTTTTTGGCATCCGGTTAACGAACTGCCCAAGCTGGCGTTTGACCACAGCGAGATTTTTAACACCGGCTTTAATAAAATACGCCGCCGCTTAAACTATCAGCCGATAGCTTTCGAACTTTTGCCCGAAAAATTTACGCTTACGCAACTGCAATCTCTGTACGAAGCCATCCTGAATATGAAGCTGGATAAACGTAATTTTAGAAAGAAGATGCTGAGCTATGGCTTTTTAAAGGAGCTGGACGAAAAACAAAAAGGCGTATCGTATCGCGCCGCCAAGCTCTATAAGTTCGACCGGCGCAAGTATGCCAAGATTTTTCATAATGATATGAACCTGGATAAGTGATTTGGGGGGGAGATTAGAGGTAAGAGATTAGAGATTAGAGGTTAGGAAAAAATTAATAAAGTCGGAAAAGGAAAAAGCCCTTGCAAATTACTGCAAAGGCTTTCTTCTTTTTTAAGCTATTTCGACTAATCTCCAGCCTCTACCCTCTAATCTCTTTTCGCCGACTAATCTCCAACCTCTTACCTCTAATCTCTAAATCTGAGATGGAGCCAAATCCAAATGGTATTTCACCAGATTATCTATAGGCGAGCGGATGATGTTGCCTACTACCATTCCGTTTTCGGTTACTACTTCTTCCAGCACATTGCGGAAGTTATAACCTACCGAACCAATACAATTGAAAGTGTATTTTTGATAATCGGGGTAATGAGTTACCAGGTTGCGGAAAAAATCTTCGAACGAGGTGCGCACCAGGTTGCGTGAATATTCAATATTTACCGGACTGTCGTACACAAATTTGCTAAAGCTGGCGCAAAAACGGTTAGCACGGGGCTGGGTATAAACTATTTCGTTTACATCATCGGGCGTAAGTTTAAAGGTTTCCCAAAAGTTTTTGCGTACGGCTTCGGGCATGTAACCCCTTAAATAATCAACCAGCAATTTTTTGCCGATGTAACATCCGCTGCCTTCATCTCCTAAAATATACGCGCCCGAATCAATGTTGTGGGTTACTTCCTTACCATCGTAAAGGCAAGTATTGGTACCTGTACCCAATATTGCAGCAAAACCTTCGCTGTTGCCTAATAGTGCCCTTGCTGCAGCCAATAAATCGTGACCGATATATATTTTTGATTTGGTGAACACGGCCTGCATGGCATCTTCAACAATTTTACGTACAATCGGGGTTGAACAGCCGGCGCCATAATAGTTTACTTCAGTAATTTCATCTTTCTCCAAATCGGTAGGCAAATTTTCCCTTAACGATTGGATAATATATTCTGTGCTTGAAAAGTATGGATTGTAGCCCTCGGTATTAAAGTACACTTTTTTACCTTCTTCAGTAACCAGACACCAGTTTGTTTTTGTTGAGCCACCGTCAGCAATTATGATCATAAAATAAGTTTATTTAAAAAAAAATCGGATAAAAGTATGATTAACTTATTGTAAAAAAAACACTTTATAGTTTTAAAAAGTAAAAAAATATTTCATGGCAAAATATTGCCCTGCTTTTTTAGGTATTTAATATCATAAAGCCCGGATTATTAACGGGTAATGATATTAAACGTCAGCTTTTTTAACTGTAAAAACGACATATAAATTACGTGCTTTTTTAAGCAACAGGTTTATAATTCAATGCAATTATAATTAAATATTTAACAAAAACGGAGTAGGAGTGTTTGATTGTTGCATATAAAGTTGCATAGCGGGCTTTTGCAGGGATAGAGCGGATTTTTTTGGCCAAGAGAAGTGACTTTTAAGAAGATATACACGATTTTTTATTGATAGGATGATCTCAATAACGGGTACTGTGATTAACAATAGCAACAAGTTTTAACAAGGTTTTGTTAATTTATCTATCGAATAATGGCGTTAATGTAATATTTTTTAGTGTGAGGTTGTTGGCGGGTACTTTTACCTCCGTACCTAAAAAACAACTAATCATGTATATCCTAATCAAAATGCCGTTCAAACTGCGGGCCTTTACTAAAGCTATGCGGATAGTACAATTGTTTACGTTGCTTACTGCTGCATCTGCACTTGTTGCATCGGCACAAAACAATCAAAGAACCCTGTCGGGGTATGTATTCGATCAGGACAAAAAGCTGCCGGTGGCGTTTGCTCAGGTTGAGCTTTTTAATAAAAGCAATAATAGGCTAATTGTACAGGCTACTACGGATACAGCCGGAAAATTTCAATTAATGACGGGTGAAAAGGCTGACCTGACAATTAAAGTAAGCTACACAGGGTATTTGCAATTCAGTACTGTTATTCCGGCAGGCACCCAAAGTATAGTACTACAGCCTGTATATTTAAAGACAGATACCAGGCAATTGAAAGCAGTTACTATAAGCGCAAGTGCACCGCTGGTGCGGCAACAGGTTGACAGATTGAGCTACAACGTACAGGCCGATCCCGAAAGTAAGATTAATAGCCTGCTGGATATGCTGCGTAAAGTACCGCTGCTTTCGGTTGATGCGGATGATAATGTAAAACTAAAAGGAAGCCAAAGCTATAAAATATTGATTGACGGCAAGGAATCGACGTTGATGACCAATAACCCGAAGGACGTTTTAAGAAGCATGCCAGCCAGTAACATTTTAAGGGTTGAGGTGATTACAACGCCACCCGCAAAATACGATGCCGAAGGATTAACAGGTATTATCAACATCGTTACCATAAAAAAAATTGACAATGGTTACAGTGGCTCGCTTGGCGCGAGCTATAAATTCCCCAACGGGCCGCGGGCAAATGCTTCCATAACTTTTAAACAGGGGAAGTTCGGTCTTTCGGCATTTGCAGGCGTTACGGAATATAATACGCCGCATACCGGTTTTACCAATTCGCAGCAGGGGTTTGCATCGCCGGCCGTAAGTATCAATCAGGATGGTGCTGCACGAACAGATAGCCACCTCAATTATATATCAACTCAATTAAGCTACGAGATTGATTCGCTTAATTTGATAACCGCTAATTTAGGCTACAACAAGGCTGGCAGTAATAAAACAAGCAATATTTATACACTACAATTATTGGATACACTAACGCAGGGCTATAATTTAAATACTATTGGTAATAATAAAAGCAGCGGATACGACTTGGGGTTGGATTATCAGCTGGGCTTTAAAAGAAACAAAAGCCAGTTGCTGGTACTCTCTTATAAATTTAGTCATAATAACAACAGGCAGTACAATGCCATAACGGCATCGCGGGAGGTAAACTATCAGCTACCCGATTATAACCAGGATAATAAAACCGGCACCAATGAGCACACCTTTCAGTTGGATTATACCCATCCGCTAAAACAATTAACTATTGAGAGTGGGATAAAAGCTATTTTAAGGAATAACTATAGCAATTACCAGGTAAATGATTTTGATGCAACAAGTAATTCATTTGTACCCGATCCGGACAACAGCAATCAATTTACCTATCAGCAAAACGTGTACAGTATTTACAACTCGTACCTGCTTAAGCTAAAAAAATGGACAATACAGGCCGGCCTGCGTGCCGAAAGGACAGAGATTAACGCTGATTTTTTTAACGACGGGCTAACAGCAATTCCGGGTTACAATACAGTAATCCCCTCCGTTTCTGTACAGGATAAATTGACCAATACCACCAGCGTTAATTTGGGTTATACTGAAAGAATATTGCGGCCGGGTATTATGCAGTTAAATCCTTTTATCGATCAGCAAAATCCACAGTTTATTAGCTATGGCAACCCCAACTTAAAGCCCGAATTAAACCACATCCTCACTTTAAATTACGGAATTTATAAAGCGGTGACAGTTAATTTTGGACTGGGATACTCCTGGTCAAACAATACCATTCAATACGTTAGCACTCTTGGCGGTGATGGGATAACACGCAATACCTTCGAAAATTTAGGGAAAAACAACAACCTGGAAGCTGATATGAACATCAGCTGGCCAATTAGCAACAAATTGAACCTGAGCATTAACGGGCAGATCAGTTATTTGCGGCTTACCGGGGTGGTTGATTCCACATTATATACCCGGAAGGCCATGACGGGCAACGCGAATGTTTACCTGGGTTATAAGTTTAATAACGATTGGCGTGCCGGCTTCAACTTCCTGTATTTTAGTCCGCTGATTACTTTGCAGGGAACGTCAAGCCCTTACTATTATACATCGCTCAGCTTGTCGAAGAACATTGGCGGCAAGTTGAATATTTCGGGTTCGGTAAGTAACCCTTTTTTAAGGTATCTTGATTATAAAAATAAAATTACCGGTCTACAGTTTTATCAAATAACCCATAACGATATTGTGTACCGCCGGTTTAATATCGGAATAAATTATAAGTTTGGTAAATTGAAAGACGGATCGATAAAACGAAATAAAAAGGGGATTGAAAATAACGATATAAAGGTTGTTCCGCCAATATTGCCGGGAAATTGACACCAAAGGCAAGCTATTAATATGATTAAATGAAAAAGTTGAACGTACGGCTTGGAGATAACGTGTACACCCATGTTATACTGTGGGCAATTTTTATCACCTACGAGTTATCGTACCTCTACCTTGCATCCGGCAAACTCGGCAATTTTTGGGACTTTGCTCCCCACTATCTGCTAAACATGATATTGCTGTATTTTAATACCTGGTGCCTGAAAAAGACGTACGCCGAAAAAAACTGGTTGCTTTTAATGGTGTTGATTATCGTATTAGAAGTAGCAGTTTACCTATGTATCCATTTTATTGGGGCGCTACTTTTTGTTTATCTCAAATTGCTACCTAATATAGATTTTCATAGCCAATTACGTTTGGCTATCATCCAGGAAGTTTACCGGGCGCTTTATTTTATAGGCATCAGCTTTGCGTATTGGTTTGCACTTGCCTTAAATGCGCAAAAGAAATTGGTTTTTGAACTTAATAATAAGCAGTTGACGCACGAAAAAGCCATTGCCGAAATGGAGAAAAACCTGATGCAAGCCAAAAATGCCTACTTGCAATCGCAGCTAAACCCCCATCTGCTATTTAATACCTTAAACTTTATTTATAACTCGGTACGCAAGATATCCGAAAAGAGCGCCACGGCAATTATGCTTTTGGCTGATATGATGCGCTACTCGCTGTCCAATGCTTCCGACGAGGGCATGGTTGGCCTGCAAAAGGAAATAGACCATATTTTTAACTTGATAAAACTTAACCAGTTACGCTTTAACGAAAAGCTAAACTTAAAGATTGATGTAGGCGGAACGTTTGATGACGAATTAATAATTCCGTTGTTATTATTGACTTTTGTGGAAAATATATACAAACATGGCGATTTAACAGACCCGTCATTTGCAGCAACCGTTTCTATCCATTGCGAAAACCACCTGCTTAAAATGGTGTGCATCAATAAGAAAAAAAAGGCAAATTTGAACCAGGGCTGGGGGATAGGTATTAAGAATGCAGAAACGCGGCTGGCGATTTACTACCCGGGGCGCCACGAAATTAAAATTGCCGATGCGGGCCCGGTTTATATGCTTACGCTTGAGTTACAGTTATCGTAATTGCCGAAGTTTGGTTTAATTACAGAGTGATTAATAGTTTAAAATTAAAAAATGATAAGCTGTTTTATAGTCGACGATGAATACCATGCCATTGAGGCACTGGCCGATATTATATCCAATACACCGGGATTGGAATTAACCGGCAGTACCGATAACCCGCTAAAGGCGCTGGAGCTGATTAATCCAACCCAGGCGCCTGATCTTACCTTTGTGGATATAGATATGCCACAGCTTTCGGGTATTGAGCTGGCAGGCTTAATTAACATGTACACAACGGTGATATTTACCACCGCCTATCCCGATTTTTCGCTCGACGCCTACGAGAAACAAGGCTTTGATTATCTGTTAAAACCTATTGCTTACGAAAGGTTCCTGAAATGTATTGCCAGGTTTAAAAATTTGCGCAGCAGCGTAAACTTAAATGGCAGCGGTGGCAACGACGATTATTTTTATATTAAGGGCGATGTTAAGGGAAACCTTACCCGTATTGATTGCAGTAACATCACCTATATTGAAGCGGCTTTAAACTACGTAATCATCCACATGGCCGATGAAAAAAAGCATATTACTTATTTAACAATGAATGAACTGAGCGATCAGTTATCAGGCGAAAAATTTCTGCGGGTACATAAATCGTTTATCATTAATCAGGACAAGATAAAAGCTGTAGCGGGGAACAACATCTATATGGACGAAGGTACCATACTTAGCCTGGGCAAAACTTACAGGGATGATTTTTATGAAAAGATTAATAACAAGGTGATAAAAACCAAAAGAAATATGGGTTAAGTTGGACGTTCTGGCATGTTAATTTCAATAAAAAAGCTGTGGTAAAATAAGGTTTTAAGGAAATTTTTGCATCTTTGCAGAAATATTGAAAAATATCGGTCCTATAGCTCAGCTGGATAGAGCAACAGATTTCTAATCTGTAGGTCTTAGGTTCGAATCCTAATGGGATCACTTAGAAAAAAAGCTGTTTCTTTGTACAAGAAACGGCTTTTTCTTTGCATAAAGGCACTTTTGAGGGCCTGCCATATCTTGAAACGACGACCGTCGTATCATCAAGTTTTACACAGTTTTTTGTTGAACTTAACGCAAAACCGGCACAAATACGGCACAAAAGTTTTGCGTGCTAAAAAATGTTAAATGGCAACAGTATGCGCAAAGGTTTTTAAGCACCATCTAAAAGCAGACGGTTCTTACAATGTGAAAATCAGGATTTTTCACAAAAATGAAAAAAAGTACATCGATACCGAACACTATGTCACGGATAAGCAGCTATCCAAAAACATGACTATCAAAGACCCAATAATTAATCGGAAGGTTAATTTGAAGATCGACGAATACCGGTTGGCGATCAGCAATATCAGCGAAAAATTGGACTTTTTCAGTGCCGAAGCGTTAAGAGATTTTCTTTTAAATAACAACAAAGAAATAGACTTCATTGAATTCTGCGATGCCCACATTTGTCAACTAAAAAAGGATAAGCGGGGAGGAACCGCTGCGAACCATACTACTGTACGAAACAGCCTTGTCGATTATTTCGGCAGAAAAAAAGTTTCTATTCTTGAGATCACAGCTCCAATGCTAAGATCCTATGAAAGGTTTTTACGCGGCACGCGAACTATCAAAAGAAGTAATCAGTTGAAGAAAGAAGTCACTACCGAAAGCGCAGGCATAACCGATAGCGGAATTTACAACTACATGAGGGATTTAAGAACGTTATTTAATGCGGCCAGGGAGAAATATAATGATGAAGATTTAGGGATAATCAGGATACCTCATTACCCGTTTAAGAAATATAAAGTAGGCTCCCCGCCTGCGACGAAAAAGAGAAATATTTCAACCAAACTGATCATCAAAATCAGAGAATGCGAGACCGCTAAGAACAGCAGAGCAGAACTGGCTAAAGAGTTGTTTATGCTCTCTTTTTATCTCTGCGGGATTAATGCCGTTGACCTTTATTATATTTCTAAAAATAATATCAAAAAAGGGCGCTTGGAATATAATAGATGTAAAACTGAAGGTAGGCGCAAAGACAATGCTTTCATCAGCATTAAAGTAATTGATGAAGCCGCGCCGTTGTTGGAAAAATATATTGAAAAGCTATCAGTTCGCTATGCGACGAGCAAAGGGTTTGACGGTGCTTTAAGCAGAGGGATGAAACATTTACGCGAAACCACTGGCATCCCTGAAATTACTTATTATTGGGCACGGCATTCCTTTGCAAATTGCGCCCGCAATGACTGTCGGATCAGCAAGGATGATATAGCTTTAGCCCTGAATCATGTCGATAACGGACATCGGACAACCGATATTTATATTGCAAAGGATTGGAGAATCGTTGACGAGGTGCAACTTAAAGTTGTCAATCTTTTAAGAAATGGCAGATCAAAAGCAAACCATGGCAGTAAATAATTAATAAATATATAGTAAACATAACGTTTAAGACACTTAAAAAGCCAATTTTTCATCGGGCTGATGACCAGAAAGCCGGCGCGGCGATAAATAGCCAAAGAAGTCTTGGAAAAGGGATATCCTTTCGCTTGCTGATGATACGGCACAGCAAAATTGGGATGGCGAAATAAGCAACCCAGCTAGCAAGATCAGAACAAATGTAGCGCGATCCACGGAATCCGTTGCAAGTACTGCAATGCCACCTCACCGGCCGGTCACTGGTATCGAAAATCGGCTTAGAAAAGCTTTCAACCCGACACCCAATTGACTTATGGATTTGAGGCGAAGCTTTCACTGACCTTCAACGGCAATTGTGAAAAGTCACTGTTCCTGCCGAGTACGTTGAACGAATCCGCGACGATCTCGGTAGTGTAGCGTTTCACGCCGTCTTTATCTTCAAACGAACGCGTGCGTAGCTTTCCCTCAAGGTAAATCAGCTGTCCTTTTTTCAATATTTTGGCAGACGCCTCCGCAAGTCCGCGCCACAGCACTATATTATGCCATTCCGTCTGCTCTTCTTTAACGCCGTTTTTTGCAAACGTTTCACTTGTCGCCAGCGGAAAACTTGCGACTGGTATGTTGTTTTCCAACAATCTAAGATAGGGGTCCTTTCCTAGGTGCCCCACTAAGATCACTTTATTTATCCCGGGCATAAGCAGCTATTTACAGGCGGGTTTTTCACCTGCCTGTGTTAACAAGTTTTTAAAATATTGTATAACAGCTTCAAGCTCAATCAGTTTTGGGTCACTGAATTTACAAATATCTAAAACCCTAAAAATCGTTTTGCTGTTATTATCAGTACAAGACTATGAAAGCGAAATTACGGTCCGTTGACATTATTTGTATCATGCTGCATTCAAATCTGCTTACCAGGACGGTTCCGCAGATACTCATTGCTTCCAGCCCTCTGCTCGGGAAATTTGCCGAGCTCGGAGAAGTAAACGGTAGTCTAAGGAAGCCATTCGCAATGGACCAGTTACTCACCCTGGTCGCCGGTCTTTTTTCCTTAAATAACGTTGACGAATAATCTTGCTCTATATGATGAGAAAGGCCGCTGACTCAAAAAAATAGGGCACCCCGTCAGAAATGACGGCCTGGCTTTACGCTCTATCTTTTTCAAAGGATGCCGCTGCAATCCCTGGTGCGGCATCCTGCTTAAAAATCAGCTTCATCCATTTCGCTCCGCTGCATTTCGTCAGCAAGTTTTTAAACCGCACGTAAAAGCCCGCCTGCCGGATGACTATCCCGCTGCCTGAATTTAACCGTACGCTTTGCTTAACCTGTCAAATTCGTCCCGCTCATCCGGCAGGCAGACATTTACCTTTCCCCAAAAAGGAATAAGGCATTTTTTGTGTTTGGTGAATATTTTTAGGCGAAACGGGTAAAAAGCGCAGCTAAAATCAAGCCCGTAGTTTTTGTTGGGTTGGCAAAAGACTACGGCATAATGGAAAAGCTCGTCCCTCGCTTTTCCAGCCTTCGGCACTTATTCCGTTTCCTTTTGTCCGGTTCCGGGCTTTACGATTTGCTTTCTTTTTTCCCTTTTTCTTTTAAAAATAATCAATCAGGACAGGGCGGAGAAAGGAAGAACAAACAAAATCATTCATCAAAAAAATTAAAAGCAATGGAAATCACAGGAAGATTGACCGCAAACGCACAGGTCAGGAATGTAAAAGGCGACAAAAAGGTAACAGGCTTTACCATCGCCATGAACCGCAGCTACAAAAAGGGCGAGGAGAAAAAAACGATTACCACTTACGTGGATTGCTCCTACTGGATCAATTCGGGTGTTGCCGAATACCTCAAAAAAGGTACGCTGGTACAGCTATACGGCGACATGGATGTAAACGCATGGGTGGATAAGGATGGCAACGCAAAAGGGCGTTTAACCTTTCACACCCAAACCATCAAAATTTTGGCGAAGCCGGGAAATGCAACTGCCGAAGTTACTGCAACGGCTGAAAGCAAAGCCAAACAAAAAGCACGCGCAACAGGAAACCCGGACGAAGACGACCTGCCATTTTAACTAACCCGATTGAAGAATGAACAAAAATCAAAAACGAAAGGAATTAATATCATGGCATACAATCTCAATTATAACAGCGACAATAACGAATACAGCTTTTTCAGTGTAAAGGAAAGGGCATGGCACGGGTTAGGTAAAATCGTAGACCAGTACCCCACCAGCGCCGAGGCTATCAAATTTGCCGGGCTTAATTACCGGGTGGAAAAACGGCCGCTTTTTACCTATGATACAGAAAACCATACCGGCGACCCGGATACTGATTTGTTGATACCCGAAATTGAAGTACCAAACTATTTTGCAACCATCCGCACAGATACCGAACAGGTTTTAGGCGTAGTCGGCAAGGACTACGAAGTCGTACAGAATGTAGACGCATTTGAGTTTTTTGACGCCATCGTAGGTGGCGGTGACGGGATTTTATACGAAACGGCAGGCGCATTGGGTAAAGGCGAACGCATATTCATAACCGCCAAATTGCCCGGTTATGTCAGGATTGGAAGGGAAGATTTGCTCGAACAATACCTTTTCCTGACCACCTCACACGATGGCTTCGGCAGTATTACCGCAGCATTTACACCCATCCGGGTGGTTTGCAATAACACGCTGAATGCCGCCATGCGCAACCATACCAACGCCATTAAAATCCGTCATACCGCATCTGCGAACGACAGGCTGAAAACAGCGCACGAACTAATGGGTATCAGCAGCACTTTATCTGCCGAACTTCAGGGGATTTTTAACCAATGGGCGCAGGTACGCATCACCGACAAGGAGGTGAAAAAACTCATACAAATCGCGATGGCGCCCAATAAAGAAGTCCTTAAAAACCTCGAAGCGGGCAAAACGGACGAACTGTCCACTACCTATACAAACATCGTTGACAAGGTTTATGAGTACGCCTTAAGCAGTCCGACCCAGCAAATGGAAACCACAGCCGGGACTGTGTTCGGCGCATACAATGCCGTAACGGGTTACTTCCAAAACGTACGCAACTACAAAGACGGCGAAGCCAAATTCAAATCCATCATCGAAGGTACGGCAAAACTAAGGGCGCAAACAGCCTTTGACCTTTGCCGGGATTTTTCAAAAAATGGCGCAGACGCTTTAATATTTAATTAACCATCCGGGGGGAGCAATCCCCCCTTTACCAAAATCAAAAGAAAATGACACGCGCAAATATCCATATCAAATTAAGTGACGGCAGTAACATCAACTGCGTTTGCGACAGCACCAGCGCCCCGGAACAGGGCTATTTCGTAGAAAACCTGTTACTCCCGCTGTTGACATTCAATGACGCAGACAAGGAAATCCTTTTACTCAACCAATCCTGCGCCATGCACGAATTGAGGACAAACGCTACCTACCGCTATATCATCAACCTGCAAACAAAAGCGGTTCACTTTTTTGAAGAAACTTACGATTACCAAAAAGGGAAGTTCAGCATTGGCGATAACCTGACTGACCGGTATCTCGACTACATCGAAAATACGGACGGCCTAAAGGAACAATTCAGACAAATCAAATCACAGCAAATCTGAGAACATGAAAACGATAACATTGAAACTTTACAGTTTTAACGAACTGGATAAACCGGGCAAGGAAAAGGCACTAACGACCTACCGGGGCCTGAATGTGGATTTCGACTGGTGGGACGATGAATTTGAGGATTTTATAGAACTGTGTTCTTACATGGGCATAGCCGTCATAAAGGACAGCATCAAATTCCGCGGCTTTTACGGGCAGGGGGACGGTAGCGGGTTTCCGCCAAAGTCGACCTGCTGAAACTACAGGATGCTATCAAAACACAGGCGTGGAAAACCTTTGCACCGCTACAGGAATTCCCGTTCAACCCCGCAAAGATCGACCGCAGGGTATGGCCTTTAATCGCAAACGGCATATTGCCCAATGAACCGCAGATCATTTGCGCCCAACGCCAGTACGGCGTGGTGGTAGATTTAGGCATGTATGTTATCAATGAGGGCGACAAACTACACGACAACGTATTTGAGGAACTGGATTTACTGGAGGAATGGTTACGCCGTATTGCAGAAACACTGAACCGCTACCTGTACAGCACCCTTGAAAAACAATACGAATTCCTGATTAGCGATGCGGCTATCAAAGAGAGCATTCTCAGCAATGATTACCTGTTTACCTCCGATGGCAGGTCGGCAAATTATCTCGAGCAATTGACAAAAAGAAAACACTAAAAAGAAAAACCATGACAACGAACTTCTTTCAAAATATAGCAAGCCTCAACGTTCCCGGCATTTGGAAAATCGGCATAACCGCCGACGAGCAGGGCAACATCAAAATAACAGGCTTATTCAATATTCATAACAACGGAACACAAGCGGCCAAAGTCGTACCGCCGTTCCTGATGAGCGGAACTGCGGAGGAACTGGACAATTGCTTTTTTGACACCATCACCAAACCCATACAGGAAACCGCAGGTGTTTTCCATAACATGGAAGATTACCGCAAAGGCTTGGAAAAGGCAAAAACCATGTCCAAGGCTACCAGCGATAAACCTGCTAAAAGCTATTCCACCTCAACCGGAAATACCGACCACGAAATGCCCGACCCCAAAGCGGAAAAGAAAAAGGCGTATGACGCGACGATGAAAACCATCAACGGCCTGAGTGCGGATTGCAAGTACGAGGAAGCAATAGCCCTGTTACCCGCCGTTGAGGATTACCCGGAAAAGGAAACGGAACTCAAAAACCTGCGCACCGACCTCAAACGCAAAAAAGACCAGTTAACACAAATCAAATTACTCTAACCCTAAAACGACAAGATATGTTCAGCGATTTATTACCACGGGTTTTTGTCCATAAGGAAAACGGGCAGGAAATAACCCTTACCGACCCCGATGTCAATCTTAGCCCGGAAGAGGTCTGCGACTTTTACAGCACCCTCTATGCCATACTGACCACAGCAAAAATCGTCGGGCCGGAATTTAAGAATGACAAAGCGGAATACCAGTTTGTCACCACGTTAGGCACGAAAGGATAATCATGAAAGACCAAAAACAGGCAGGCTTTATCAGCCTGCCTAAATCAAAAAAACAATGCAAACTCTATCACCAGTTAGGAACATTCGCCGGAAACCTCAACCAACTGCCCGATGCACAGGCGGTCTTAAAAGACAGAGCCAAATCTGCCCCCGTACACCTGGTGCCGATGGTTTTCTAAACCATAGCTTTATGCCCCTTTGCCATAAGGCCGGTAAAGTGCCCGCACAGGAGCCAACAGAAGCGGATTACTATAAATCCGCAAACGAACTTTGCAAACTTCATGGTTTTAGGCCAATGGATGTTACGGGTTTACCATACCCTTATAATATCCTGTTGACCCTCCGGGACATCAAAAACAAGCTGAACAGGCAACCCTACGAAACGGAATTACTCATCACCAAAGGACATCATGACAAAAAAACTGCTTTAGCCACCAAGCAGGTTTACGAAGTTGGGCAAACATTATATTATATTCCTGTTATCCCGCTTTACCGTTTTTTAAGGCATAAGGAAAACAAAGCCTGCGGCGAATTATTGCTTGCCGTCATGAGCTACCTCTACCGGGAAGCAGGTATTCCATATTACCGGGACGAGGGTGGTTACATGTGCGATGAATATGAGTACAACAAGGAATATTACCTCGAATGTATAGAAAACGCCGGGGACGAATACGAAGAAGACAACAAAGACATTCTTAAAAACGAGATATGCGGGGACATCATGCACCGCAAAATCTACAACTCCTACCACCTTGACCATTTTGCGGAAACCATTGAAAGGTTTAAGCCTGAAAATGCTTTGGAAGAAGAATGCTTATTGGTCGCGAAAGATGCCTTTGCCATATACCTCGATTTTCCAAAGAACTGTGTGTTTCAGCATATCGAAGCCCCGGAAGATGAAGAAGAGGAATTCGCCACACCCGAAACCTACATTTCCTTTATAGGAGACGATAAGGGATGGGTATATGAAAACATCGAACGGCAGGTGAATGAACTGTTGGGGAATTATGCTGAAATGGCTTTGCCTGTGCGCGTACAGGTATTCGATGGCACCGAGACCGAAGTAAAAACGCTTGAATTTGAATACCGCCTTTTTGAATTGATAACAAACCTTTGCAATATTTTATACGAATTACCATGAGAACGAATATTACCGGGCAATTCGGGCATTTATACGAACCGTTTAAAGCCCTCTTAATTTATAAGAACGCAGAAAAGAACAATACCTACGTCGAAGCTTTTGACATTGCACAGGACGGCAAGCCCGTCAATGCACACCCCTTAACCATACAGGAAAGCATGGCCTTGGCCAAAGCACTCGACACCTCGGAGGATTTACAGGCCAGCTTTTTAGACCCTGTCGGCTTGCTCCCTAAAAACGTATTGTACATCAATCGGGGGCGCAACGCTTTTGCCTTATGGCAGACCCCCGCTCAAAAAGTGAGGCTGTTATTCAAAGAGGGTTTGTCCATCCCCAACGGTGGGGCATGGGTGCCGCCAATGATTTGGAAGGCCAGCCGGGGAACTTTGTCCGTTTATGCGCTGAACAGCAACGAGCCAGCCGCCATCAATACGCCGCTATGCCAGGCGCCTTATTTTAACATTTATGGCGATGGAAAAGTATGCCTCGGCACCGTAACCATCCGCATCCCGCGTGACTGCGGGTTGGAAGAATTCATGCGCTTGTGGGAAATCTACTTTTTTAATAGCTTTTTCAGCCATACACTTGGCAACAGCCCGGTAAAAGGGAATATCGTTCAGCTTTGGCAGAAACTGGTAAACACCGATACCCCGTTCCCCTTAGAAAAATTAACACCCATCAAATTAACCATCAAAGACCTTTTAAAATGAAAACTTTACCCGCTATACATTTTACGGATACAAGCTTGCTTGACCCCGCCAACCCCATAACGGTTAACCTCATCGGCGCAGGCGGTACAGGCCACCGCATGCTCACCGAACTGGTGAGGATGCATATTTCTTTGCAGGCCTTCGGACGCCCAGGACTGCAGGTGAACTTGTTTGACGACGATATCATTACCGAGGCCAACCGGGGGCGGCAGCTATTCGCCCAATCTGAAATCGGCCATTTCAAATCGGTCATTTTAATTAATCGGATCAACCGATTTAACGGCACGAACTGGAAAGCTGTCCCCGAACGCTTCGGCACAAAGACTTTGCATTTACTGCCGTCATCGGGCAAAGCAAATATTTATATTAGCTGTGTAGATACGGCCAGCGCAAGGTTTGACATCGCAACCGCATTGAGAAAAGTTTGCAACAACTCCCGGAGTGACCGGGCGAAGCCCTTTTACTGGATGGATTTGGGTAACAGCCGCTATACCGGGCAATTAGTATTGTCGACCCTTGCCGAAATCAAACAGCCTGTTTCAGAACGGTTCAACCCGATTGCCGTCCTGCCGAAAGTGACGGATGAATTCAGGAATTTATTGGAATCCGCTGACGACAAGGACGAGCCAAGCTGTTCACAGGCGGAAGCTCTTAAAAAACAAGATTTGTATGTGAATACCGCTTTAGCGGTCTATGGCGCGGAACTGTTATGGCAACTGCTGACGGACGGCATGATAGAAAACCGGGGGCTTTTTCTGAATATCAAAAAATTTAAAATGGTGGCTTTGAAAATCGCCTGATAGGAATTGCTATGAAGATTATTGATTTAGAAGGCAAAGAAATTGAAGTGTCCGATTTGGCTTTGGCGCTTTTACAGGCGGATGATTACCGCCATTACCGGGTGACAAACCCGACCCCAATGCAGCTGCATTTGTATGACTATTGGGGGGATTTTTATCAAAAATTACTCATATTGGATAGGGAGATAAAGGGATGATTACCTACGTTAAAGGTAACCTGCTGGATAGCCCGGCGGTTGCCCTGGTCAATACGATGAACCTCGTTGGGGTTATGGGCAAAGGGATCGCCCTGCAATTTAAACAGGCGTTCCCGCATAACTTTGAGGTTTATCGAAAGGCTTGCAGGGAAGGGGGGCTGGGGATTGGAAAAATTTTGGCGGTCTATGACCGCAACCTCCTATTGGGTGATAAGTTGATCTTAAAAAGACATGATCAACCGAATTATCAGCGCAGTCAACCAACACTACAAGAATCCTAAAAAAACAACTGCAATGTTGCCTATTAAAACTATTCAGGACACACTTCTGACGACAGTGCATATGAACCTAACTGAATTTTGCGAACATTATCAGGGATCGGTTAACACCATTAGAAAGCATGCGATTGCAATTTTCAAGGCGATAAAAAATGGGACTATTATCAATGAAAATACCTATGGATTATTTGTAACTGACGTGCTCAAACTCAAAATGAATGCAGGGTTGCCAGTTAAAATTGAAAATCTCAAATTTGATCACCATCATGAAGAAATCGCCGAAGTGCCAACAGTTGCAAATATCCATACTATAAAAGGTTTGGAAGCAGAAGCTGTTTTAGCTATTGCAAAAACGGAAGCAGAATTGCTACTACGGTTAGAGAAAAACCATACAATCAGGGATACGAAAAGAACAAATGAAACAACAGACTATCCACGTCTTGGCTATGTGGCGTTTAGTAGGGCCGAGCGACTGCACTGTATAGCCTGCCTTGAAAAAGTAGCACCAACCACATTGACGCTATTGACAGATTTAGGTGTAATAAAATTTGGTCAGCGGGCCGAGTCTTCTGAATTGCCAAAATTATCAGGTTAAAATTGTTCAGCTTTTAGCCATGCAGCTTTATTTTGAGGCTTTCCATCACCATATCGAAAATTGGATAACATTTTCAGTAAATTTATTGCTGAAATTATAAATAAACTTAAACCGTATGAAATCTTTTACCCTTTCGTTTTTGATGCTATACTCAGCAATTTATGCATGTGCACAAGTGCCCGACTATTCTGCTATCATCAATACACAGGCAGCTTACATTATCGCCAGGCAGGCTTCAAGCGGCGCAATTCAGATGACGACGGAGAGAGATAAGGATGGATATAAGATAGAACCGTATTTTGCAAATCTCGCATGCATTGCCCTGATAACAAATGATGGTAACACATACTCGCCGACAGTTCAAAGATGGCTGTCCTGGTATTTTAACAATTTGAATGCGGATGGAAGCATCTACGATTATTACATCACTGCAACTGGAGAAATCACCAAAAAAGATGATCACTCTGACGATAGCTACGCGGCGACCTTCTTGTCATTGTGTTACAAGTTCGCCCAGGTATCAAATGTAAATAAGCAATTTATCCAAAGCCACCAGACCGACATCGTTAAAATTGCCGGTAAGATAGTTTCTTTGATCGATCCGCAGACCGGCATGACCTATGCAAAGCAATCTTATCAAACAGAATACCTTGAAGACAACTGTGAGGTTAGCCAAGGTATTCGTGATTTGATGGGAATTTATCGGAATATTATCCCCGATCAAACAGCGTATCAACAATGGTCGGCAAGGCTGGTTCAAAACAACAGCGGAATAGCAGGTCTATGGGACTCGACAAATAAACGCTATCTGATCGCGCTGGGCGATACGAAGTACGATGATAAAATTCTGTATCCAGACGGAAGTTGCGAATTATACCCCATGATTTATGGTGTAGTATCACCGGGCTCAAAGCGGGCTCAAAAACTGCTATCGACATTTGATGCTAATTTTCCAACCTGGCAAACCGGGGCAATCGTTGATACTGGCGGTTTTCATTTGGCAGTTGTTGTAAATGGTGCGGCGGTGATGAGCGATAATGTCCGGGTACAAACATACATGAATTGGCTTCAAAACACGCCAAATACTATGCCATGGAATGTTATGGAAGCGGGGGAATGCATACAGGCTGCTTTGATAATGGAGCATCCCAAATACAGACACAAATAAGGGACGTTAGTCATTCGATATTTCTGATAACTGGTTCCTATTGACCGGTTTGGTAATTACGTTGACGGGCAAGCCTGAAATAGTTAGATTGCGACATAAGTAGCTTTGCTTTGCTGCCTACCAGGAAACTTCTTCTGCAATTTCATTTGGCAATAAAAAGATATTAATTTCGATATATTCTGCAATTGCAGGAACCAAGTTTAATAAAATGGAATACTCCGCCGCCGTTGATAATCATAAAACAGTGATAGATATTTCGAGTCTCTTTTCGGGTATGATAGGCGCTGTCATCGGCGGGGTATGCACTTATTTAGCTTCTATTCGTTTGGAAACAAGTAAAAGGAAAGACCTTGTCAAACGGTTGCACAATCTATTTATATCTGAAATTAGTGGGCATCAGGCAATCTTGGCAAATTTCCTGGAATTGGTTATGCCTTACTGGCTGTACAGAGGAGCACTATCTTCGGGGCAAGATATCAATTTGATAAAAATACCTACCCCCCGTTCGATATTAATAAACTCTTCATTTGTCAAATATTCACAACAATTAATCGAATCAAATCGGGTTGTTTCGCTAATAAACTATTACGATGCGGTATTGGAAATAAATTACTACATTGAAGAATGGAATAAAGCCGAGAATAAAACATCTAATATCACGAGCGCGATTTATCTTGGAGCCCAACTTTTAAAAGGTTCAATTGATGCCGTTGAAGACTTATTACGAACTCCGGGGATTAAAAAATACTTTAGTCCCAGGCTAGAAGAGGAAATAGAAAATTTCAAATCCCAAAAATCCCAATATTTGTTTTTGATTGCCCTGAGTAAATTAAAAGAAAGTGATCTTATGGGCTTATATTATTACCGTTTAGTTTCGAAATCCGACGAAATGAACGTTAAATATGAACGTATGGGACTCAGCGCTGACCCTGACAAGATCAAACAGATCCCCGAAATTATTCTAAAGGCGCCGGATCGGGCTTGGGAACAATACCTACGGAAAGAGGACCTGGGGTGATCACATCAGTTAAAAAGAGTAAGCAGTCTAGCTAATTAAAACCAAAAACCCAACAATTCCTTTGGCTCGATACACTACCTTTTAGCAAGTTTAACAAGCGCACCGTCGGCGCACGCGCCAAAATAAAAGTATACAGGCTGACGCAAAAGCAGGAAATAATACCTTCATTGGATTTAAAAAAATAAGTATATAAAAATTTAGAGAACAAAGTGCCGATGCGCGTTAAACGATCCAAAATTGAAAGAGGATAGGTTCGAGCCTGTTATTTAGTTGCTTTGAGGTTCAGAGACGGGGCCGGGAAACCAATTCGCTTTTACAATATTTTAGATGCACCCCGGGCATCTTCATGAAATTCTTCCTACTTTTAATCATAAGAAATCAATAGCGTGTTTGAAATTTTCAGGAAGTATGTTGAAGGCAGGATAGCGTTAACAGAGGGGCAATACGGGCGTCTGCAATCCTTCTGCATTATCAAAAAACTACGTAAAAAACAATACCTGCTTCAGGAGGGGGACACCTGGAGATATCACGCCTTCATTACGAAAGGTTGTATGCGCACTTATTCCATCGATGAAAAGGGGTTGGAACACATCATTTATTTCGGAATAGAAAATTGGTGGATCGGCGATAAGGAGAGCCTGACGTTTAACCAGCCAAGTAAATATAATATCGACGCGGTTGAGGATAGCGAAGTGGTTTTATTTACTGACTCCAATTTCAATTTGGCCTGCAAAGAAATACCCGCTTTTAATGATATGATAAACAATATCTTGCAGAGAAGCTTTGCGAAATCTCAAAGCCGTATCCAGGCTGCCATCAGTTACACTGCCGAAGAAAAATACCTGAACTTCCTGAATAAATATCCGGGTTTTGCCACCCGCATACCTCAAAGCATGATCGCGTCGTATCTTGGTATCACCCCCAGACCTTAAGCCGGGTCCGCGGGCTGTCGGCTAAAAAATAACTCCTTTTACCTTTTTTAATTTATTCCCAGCTGCTCGGAAACCATTTTGATTGACATATATCAATTTCTTTCTTACGATACATCAATGTGCAGGATGTTCCGCCGCTGCAACTTTGTATTGTTCAATAAGCAATAACAATTAAAAAGTAAAGATCATGTCAAAGACAATTTTTATCACAGGAACAAGCACCGGGTTTGGCAAATTAACTGCCATTACTTTAGCGTTGTGATAAAAACCTGCCGAAGTTTACAGCATATTAATTAAATTGATAAGAGACTTTTGGCTGTGTTGAGATTAGACTCATCGTGAACGAACGTTAACAAATCAAAGCTGTTATATATATGTAAGAAATGTAAACTACAATGGTCCTCGGTTATTAAACTAATTCAAATTTCTTGTCGAATAATTTAATTAGAAATACCGTTAAAAAACGGTGTTAATTTCAAATTTATTTTATATACCTTTATTCAGTAAATTAACAAAGCCAGTTCCTTGAAGAAATATATTTCTTTTGTTAAAAACCAAAACTTAAATTTTATCACTTTAAATCTTATGAATGATTAGCTGCTAAGCCTTAGCCCCCAAATAAACTACACAAAGACCTTATGCATAGAAAGTATTTTAGCCTGTCAGCCTGTTTGTGGTGCTTGTTTGCAACCTGTTCGTGTGTGCATTCTAAAAATTCCTTCAGAGAGGTGAGCGATCATGGTTTGACTGTTCAATTGATGAAAACGCCAAGTAGTTATGATGGTGAAGGTAATATTAGTTATTCGGCCCGCTTGATAGCGGACAAAGAGTTGATCGCAAAGACTGATAATACCGTTAAATCTAACTTATCTTACCGCATGGACAGTTGTTTTTATCTCCAGGCAGGAAAGAAAAAGATTTACGCCAGCTTAACACAGTCCATCGCAAACGGTGTGTCCGGAAGTTTTGAATACCTGCTTTCATTTGAAAATACGGGTTTGAATGACGGTAAATGGAACTTAATTTATCAGGATAAATACTTAAATCAACAAAAATATACGCTGAACCTTAATAACGAATAACCTGAATTTTTGAACAAAATTATTTATGAGATATGCCTTTTCCAGGAGAAAAAAAATAGCCATCGGCTTACTGACGATATGGGGTATTAATTTGTCAATGCCAGCAATATCTTATGCGCTTACGTCAGGTCCTGTTCAGCCCGAAACCAAAGGTTTTCAGGTAGCCGGGGTTTCGGATATGGTGGATTTACAATCGGGCGAACTGAAATATAATATCCCCTTAATGGATATAGATGGTTATCCCCTCAATTTGAGTTACCAGTCGGGAGTGGGGATAGACGACGAGGCTAGTTGGGTTGGATTGGGTTGGAGTCTGAACCCAGGCGCGATCAACAGACAGGTCAGAGGAATACCAGATGATTTCTCGGGTGATTTAGTAGAAACCGACCATTATACAAAACCCAAAGTAACCGTTGGCGGCCGTTTGACGGCAAAAGTTGAATATGCAGGAATAGCAAAGGTTTCCGGTTCATTCAGTTTTGGGATTTTTAGCGATAATTATAGCGGTATTGGCGCAGAGTTAGGTGCAAACGCCGGTATTTCTTACTCAATTGCTAACTCCGGGACGCTTACTGCCGGTCTGGGCGCAGGGGTTTTATCAAACACACAATCTGGGGTCGACGCCTCTTTATCACCTTATGTGTCTCTTTCTATTCGGGAAAGTGCGACAGACAACATGACGGTTGATGCAGGATTGTCCGCATCTTACGGGTACAACACCCGTTCTGGTCTTAAGTCACGCACTTTAGGTTCCAGCTTTGGCACGTCCAACTATCAGGGCAACGATGACCCCAATCCGGGACATGGGGGTCAAAGCAATAATCTGTACGGGTCAACTATTTCATACAACACCGAACCAATTTCACCCTCGATCCAAGTACCCTATCTGTCTAAATATGGCTCGTTTAGTTTTGACGTTGGATTAGAAGGTTGGTCAATATTCGGGTCGTTGGGTGGAACTGGCTATCAAAGTGTGAGATCGGTAAAAAGCATTTACAACCCAAAACCGGCATTTGGTTTTTTATATGCCGAAAGGGGCAAAAACAACAAGGACGCTGTAATGGATTTTACGCGCGAAAAAGATAACCCTATTATTCCAGAACTTCCCGATATCGCAATACCGATACATACTCCCGATATATGGTCATATTCCAGCCAATCGGGCAGTGGCCAATTTAGGCTATACCGCGGTGGATCTGGTTCTTTTTTTGACAATCAGGCGGCCGATAGTTCTGCAGTAAGCACTATAGGTGGCGATTTGGGCATTGGCTCATGGGTTCATGGCGGTATCACCAATTACAACCAGGCTGCGAAAACAACCACACGCAAATGGACTAATAATAATAACTATGTAACCAAAGGGGATTTTCAGAACCCCTCTTTTACGAACCCAAACCAAGAGCATGTGTATTTTAAGCAAGTTGGTGAAAAAACCATAGGTGATAAGGATATGGCCGCGTTGCTAAAGGATACCGATGCATTGGAAGTGGACATTCAAGGGATGTCGTCAACTGCTAGTTTACGTAAATTGGGCAATCTGCACAAAACACCAGCGGATATAGTGCTTTCGTCACCTATTACCAAAGCTACAAGACAACCTAATCGGACGGTTATTTCTTATTTAACAGCATCAGAAGCATCTCAGGCCGGCTTAAATAAAACTATACAAAGTTACGCCTTTAACGATATTGGCGGTTACACTCCACTTACAGCTGAACCAATAGTAGATAAAACTTTCCCCAGAGTAGACTTCCCACAGAGTACTGATGCAGTACATAAACCGCATCATATATCAGAATTAACAGTTACTGACGATGGTGGCAAAAAAATGGTTTATGGTATCCCTGTTTATAATATAAATCAGGACGAGTACTCTTTTGCCATAGACCCGACAACATGGGACAATACCACCAATTTAGTTGGTGTTCCGTCCACTATGTCTGCAGGTGGCGTTGCAAACCCAATGGGGGCCTCTTTTGGCATCGATAATTATTATCATAAAGACCATAAGCCCGCATATGCGTCGAGTTATTTGTTGACAGCCGTCCTATCGCCCGATTATGTTGATAAAACCGGTGATGGTATTACCGATGATGACCTCGGCACGGCTATAAAGTTCAATTATTCAAAACTTCCTTACAGTTATAAATGGCGCTCGCCTTATGTAAGTGCAACTGCAAACCGGGGATTGCTTGCTGACCCTGACGATGATAAAGGAAGTATTGTATATGGAGAAAAAGAGGTGTGGTACGTGCATTCCATTGAATCAAAAACTAAGATTGCTTATTTTATTACCGAGAATAGAAGAGATGCTTTAGGAACTAATAATTGGTTTAATGGAGGAGTTGACAACATGAATGCTCAAAAGCGTTTACGGGAAATTAGGCTATACTCCAAAGCTGACATGACCAAACCTATAAAAGTGGTAAAATTCTCTTACACTTATGAACTGTGTAAAGGAATCCCTAATTCGGCCGATTTTGGAAGCACAGATCCAAGCCTATCAGGAAAGCTAACTTTGTCAAGTGTCTGGTTTGAATATGGAAATTCGACCAAAGGCGACTTTCATCCCTACGTATTTCATTACAACGAAGCAACCAGCCACTACAGTAATCCGCAATATGGCTATAGCCTAACTGACCGTTGGGGTGTATATAAGCCATCTTCGGAAAACCTTAAAGGCCTAACCAACGAACAATATCCTTACACTAACCAAAACGCCGATTACACAAGCGGTAACGCAGCGTTATGGCATTTAAATCAGGTGAATTTGCCCACAGGCGGGATCATAAATATCTCCTACGAATCGGGCGATTATGCCTATGTGCAGGATAAAAAAGCGATGGTGATGACACCAATAGCTTCATTGCTCCCTGATTCTTTAATGGCCACCTCCATTGATACTACGCGGGCTTTAAATACGGCAGTAAAAGGATTGCGAATTATTATCCCGCCGGGTATAACGCCTCCCCACAATGTCGACCCAACTACATGGTTTAAAAACACGTTCCTTGACGGATCAGATTATCTTTATACCAAACTTTGCGTAAACATGTCAACGCCTAATTCACATGGTGCTAACAATTTACCCTATGATTATGTGCCAACCTACTGCCTTGTGCAATCCGTTACGATAAAATCAGGTGTTGCAAATGTCATGTTTACACCCATTTCAACCGGTAGCGTAACGGCAAGTCCGCTTTGTATGTCGGCGTGGCAACGGTTAAAAAATGAATACCCTCGTTATGCCTATCCAGGGTTCGATAATCGTGTACAATCTGAAAACAGCAGTGTGTTGGGGGCGGTCTCAGCCATTGTTAATGCCGCAAAGAATCTAACCGAACTTAAACAAAGCTTTTATCAAAAAGCAAGCTCACGGGGGTATGCAAGCAAGGTAATTTTATCGCAAAGTTTTGCGAAGGTCACCCAGGTAAGTGGCTTCAAGCTTGGCGGTTCGTGTAGGGTTAAAAAAATACAAATTTCAGACACCTGGAATACAATCAATAGTAGTTATTCCGCTGCTACTTACGGACAATCTTACAGTTATACTACAACAGAAAATGGAAACACAATAAGCAGCGGGGTAGCCTCCTACGAACCAGCAGTTGGGAATGACGAAAATGCTTTAAAGCAACCTGTTCCCTACATTGAAAATGTAAAAGGTGCGATCAATAATTACTTTGACATCGAAAAGCCGTTCTGCGAATCGCTATATCCAGCGCCAGGTGTGGGGTATAGTAAGGTAACTGTCAATGATTTGGATAAAGCTGGCAATCCGTCAACCAAAACGGGAAACGTCGTCAGTGAATTTTATACATCAAAAGACTACCCTGTGAAAGTGACCGTGCTTCCGCTAATCCCCGATCGTCAAACGCCATCGAACCATTATTCGCTGGTTTCATCAAATACAGACGATGAACTTGCCCTTTCCCAAGGATATAGTATTCAGCTAAATGATATGAACGGCAAACAGAAGGCGACATCTGTTTACGATATGTCAGGCGCCTTAATATCGTCAACAGCTTATTATTACAAATCTGAAACGGACGGAGCAGGAATTCAACTCAACAATATAGTAGATGTAGTGGATCCAACAACACTAAAGGTTTCACCGCAGGTATTGGGGCGCGATATGGATTTTTTTACTGATTTCAGAGAGCAAGAAACCAGCAACAAAGGCAAAACAGTAAATATTGGGGCTGATGTTTTCCCCATTTTACCATGGCTTCCATTTTTTGTTCTGCCACATTTACCCATAAACACCAATAATGATTACAAACTATTCCGGTCGGCTTGCGCCTTGAAGGTGATTCAAAATTACGGGATACTTACGAAAACTGTTAAAACGGAAAACGGATCATCGATAACCACCGAAAATTTAGCGTTTGATGGTTTAACAGGCGAGGCCATAGTAACACGTACCAAAAATGAATTTAAAAAAGATATCTATTCGGTAAACATACCTGCTTATTGGGCTTACAAGGGCATGGGCGCGGCCTACCAGGATTTGGGGGTGCTTTTCAGCGCTGTTAGTACTAATACAAATGGCGAAATTTCATCAGCGTTTACAACTTATTTGCAAGCCGGCGATGAGATATTGGACACCAACGACGGGAACCATTATTGGGTGATTGAAAACCAAGCTGCTACAGGCGGCTCGGGCACTACCAAGAAGTTGATAGACCGCACCGGTGTTTTGAAAGCAAGTTACTCAGCGGTCTCGTTAGTTAAAATCGTAAAATCAGGATATAACAACATGCTTGGTGCAAGTACCAGTACCTTGGTGATGCTTAATACTCCGTTTATTGTTGACGGCGGTGGTAATAAATATTTGCAACTAACATCGAGCGGCGATTTGACCGCTTTGAAGGTGATTAATGCATCAGCTACTACTTTTGATGAAAGTTGGGCTGTTAGCAATAATTGTAGTGCGCAACAAGTTCCAGACCCTACATTAAATGTAGTTAAAAACACCAGTAGGGATTTTTCTGTTTCAACTGCGTCTCCACTTGCTGAAGGTCTAGAAATACAGGATTATTTTTCTTCTAGCAATCAGTATGTACAATCTTCTTATTGGGGGGGTGTTGGTACTAACACGGGCAGACTAGGAGTAATTGGCTTTTGGCCGACAGAAGCATCATCGCATACATATAACACACGCGACTATTTTGGATTTGATGCTGTGGTGAACTTTCCTCAGTCGAAGGTCTACTATTTTGTAATGGCGGGTGTTGACACATGTACATTCAGTGTTGATTGTGATAATCAAAAAGAAATTTTTGAAAGTATTGACGCCGCCCAGTGGTATAATGCAATAGGAAAAAGTATTAGCGCCGGAAAACACATTATACATTGTTCTTATAAACTTAAAATCGGTAGTCTACACAGAACTGCTGGATTGGAAGTCTATAATAACACGTATAATGAATTGGTGAATGCTAATAGCATAGGAACAGGGCTCAATATTGTCTTTTCAACAAAAAACTTTGTCGGGAATAATGGGCTTTATGACTTTTTTGATCAGGACGGGTGGAGTTACACCGATCAATATGAAAGCGGTTTGCAATCATATCATTTTACCAAACCAGACGGATCCCCACCTTTCTATAATTTTAGTTACATCTGTCCAACAACAATCTCAACGATTGTTAATCCATATGTGATCGGATTTCTCGGAAATTGGCGGCCTTATCAAACTAATGTATTTCAACAAAGCCGCAATTACGCTTTCGCCAATAACTTAACAAGCCCGTCAATTGATGTAAAAAATGCAGGTTACATTAATAGTTTTTATTCTTACTGGTTTCTTATTACCAGCGGGGTATGGACGGTTAACCCAATTGTAGCATCTTCTACAAACAAGTGGATAACTGCCAACACAGTAACATTATATGATAAATATGGCCAGCAATTGGAAAACATGGACGCCCTTGGGCGTTTTAGTGCTGCCAACTTCGACTTTAACGGCGAATTGCCTGCCGTCGTGGCTTCAAATGCTATGAACCAGGAGATTTATGCAGCAAGCCTAGAGGATAGCAGATTTTCGCCAGGTAGTAGCACTACTGCTAAATGTAACCTCAGAGAATTCACGCAATTATCAACAGGCCAAACGATAAAACAGTTAGCCGTAAATACTTTCGCACACAGCGGTAATTATAGTACATTGTTGCCAAGCGACGGCGTGACGATGAATACTATCATAAAAAGTATCCAACAGAAATCAACCGGTTATCTCGGATTAGATGCCCAAAAACAATATAATCTATTAACTACCACTGGCCTGTATCCTAACGGCTTTGAACCCTACCCTGGCAAAAAGTACATTTTTGATGCCTGGGTAAATGATGGAGCGGCAACGGATAAATCGGTTAACATAACGCTTACCATCAATACTAACAATGTGCCCTTAACCTGCAAGGCAGTTGTGGAAGGTTGGAAATTGCTGGAAGGTACGATTGATCTTTCGACACTGGGCAGTGCAACCTCGCTGAATATCGCAATAAAACCAACTGGCAGTTATTCGGTGTATATCGACGACATCCGCATGCACCCTTTTGACGCGCAAATGAAAACTTACGCCTACGATGATAAAACTATGCGGTTAATGGCCGAGTTGGACGAAAATGGGTTTGCCACATTTTATGAATATGATGATGAGGGTTTGTTGATAAGGGTAAAAAAGGAGACCGAGAAGGGCATAATGACTTTAAAGGAAAGCCGCTCCACATACCGGAAAATTACACCATAATACCAAGTTTTACAAATGATGAAATTGAAGTTTTTATACGGATTGATGATGCTTGCTACTGCGTTGACGCTAACTTTTGGCGGTGACTGCTATTCGACTGCGGCGATCTTTAGGCCTTCCGACGTTGCCGATACAGCCTGGCGTGAACAACAAGAGCCCGACAAGGTGTTGCTGGCAAAATTTCAGCAGCTCTGTAAAAAAATGAGCGAGATTAAAGATAGCTATACAGTAGCCGGCACTATGAACATAATTGACCATGCCAACCCCAGGGATAAAATGGAGAATGTGAAGTTTTTGTTTTGCAAAAAAGGCGACCAATATTATTACCTGTTAGGCACAACCGCCACTATTAATGAAGATGGGATATACCTTTATATTGACAATGAAACGAAAAAAATTCTGTTATCGCAACAAAAAAAAGTCGTTTACGATCCTGGCTTTAAACAATTTGCCAACCTGGGCGCCAATATAAAATCGGAAAATTACAGGTTGGTCAGTAAGGTAACCGGCGATATGGAAACACTGTCGCTAATTAACGAACACCACATCAGTTGCAAACAGTATTCAATATCGTTAAAAAAAAACAGTATGACGATTAAGCGTCTGTATATGCGGTTGACCAATTTTTATGAGCCGCTAAAAACAGATAATGAGAAGGTGGTTGATGTGAGTATTTCGGAGTGGGACGATGCCGCAGACATCAGCAAATACCTCACAAAAGACAAAGTGGTTATACAAGGAAACGGCGGGTGGAAAACAGTGAGCGGGTTTAAAAATTACCAACTGATAAAAATGTAAAATTTATGTTGCCGCCATGCGTAAAATTAACCTGATACCTGTTTTAATGGTGATAAGCATTTTCATGGTGCTTATTCCGGGCCGGTCCTTGGCACAGATCGAGTCGCACCGCGATTCATTGTTGGGCCCTTTTACGGGCACGCCAGGCATTACGTGCCAGGACGCCAACTACGCGGTAGCGGGTTCCTCCCATCAGCCCCCTCAAAATACGGTGGCGCTTAAGGTGAAGGACAATGTGCTTATTGCTACCGGCTTTACCTACACGGTTACCTTACAGGTTGTATATTATACCTATGCAGCTCCAACCACTGCGGTAACGGTAAGCCCGTCGCCAACACTTACGGTAAGCTATGCACCCGGACAGGGCATTACCTACAAGGGGCTTGACATCTATAATTTTAGCGGGCACGACGATGCCTGCAAATTTACGGCCACGGTTACCGGTACCAGCAATAATGGGGGCGCTGCGCCACCGACAGGGTCAGTGCAGTTAATGGGCGAGTTGGCCGTTGATAAAACTTACCCGCTTACGGCCACACAGGGCATAGGCGTGACCTATACCCAGGTTGCAAACACTAACGGCACCCAACTGAATTTAAGCTGGGTGCCTATACAGAGTGCCCAGGAATACGATATCGAGTGGACCACCATCAACAACGGTAACAGCAATTTCACGGTCATCAATGCAAACATAAATGCCCTCCACACCTCGGGCGTTTTGGACACCGCGCTGCCGCAGGTTTTTATCAATAACGCCAGCCGGATAACGCAAAAAGGCACCACCTGTACCCTGTCCATGATATCGACCGACGATATTTTTTTGGTGCGCGTAAGGCAGGCGCAGTACAATGCCAACGGCGTGCGCATAACGGGCAACTGGGATTACACAAATGCCACCAAATATGCCCTTTGGCAGCCAACCTGGACGGAACTGACGCAAAACTGGCAATACTCGGCAGCATTTGCCGAGGAGGGGAAGAAGAAAGAAGTGATCAGCTATTTTGACGGTACCTTGCGCGGCAGGCAAACGGTAACCCTTAACAACACCGACAATGTGGCCATTGCCCAGGAAAACGTTTACGACGATTTCGGGCGGCCATCGGCCAGCATATTGCCCGCTCCTTACAAGGAAAGCACCACACCGGCGTACCTGCACTATATCCCAAATTTCAACCTCAACTCGGCAAACGCACCTTACAATTATGCAAATGTTACCGGGGCTGTGCCGGCCTGCGAGCTGAACCCCGACCCGTTAAAGACATCGGCCGGTGCATCGAAGTATTATTCGCTGAACAACGATTTTTTAACAACATCCACGGCCTACAACAATTATATCCCCGATGCGGGCGGTTATCCATTGTCGGTAACCCAGTACACCAACGATAATACTGGCCGCATACGGTTACAGGGCGGGGTAGGGTCGGCATTTCAGCCCGGAAAAGCTACACCGCCTGCATTGAGCAACACCACCAAATATTACTACAGCAAGCCCGAGCAGTGGGAGCTCGACCAGTTGTTTGCCAACGATGTGGGCTATGCCGAGCATTTTTTGAAGAACATGGTGATCGACCCGAACGGGCAGGTGAGTATATCGTACCTTAACGCCAGCGGCAAAACGGTGGCCACGGCATTGGCTGGGGGCGTGCCGTCAACTTTGGACCCCTTGCCGTCCGTTGTGGCGCCCGTTAGCAAAAACATACATATATTAAAGCCCCAGCAGTTTATTTACAACAGCACGGCCTTAACGCTTACGGCAAGTACCACCTATACGGCAACGGTTACCGGTACCGATAACCTGAATTTCAGCATACAAAAGGTTATCGATAACTATCCCGGCGGGAGTTTTGCCGTATGCAGCAATTGCTATTACACCATGACTGCCAGGGTGACCGACGATTGCGGGAACGTGGTGGCTTCAATCAGTTCGCCGGTATCCATCGGCGATTCGACGTTTGTTTGCCAAACCACAGGGCTGTTCCAGCAACCTTTGACGGTACCTATTAATAAAATAGGCGAATACAATATATCTATACTGCTTGCTTTCGACAGCAATGTTGTACAACGCTTTGCAAATAATTTTATTTCAAAGAGCCTGACTTCGGGCTACCTGGAGAAACAATTCGACTATATCAAAAAGCGTTACCTTGATAGTATTGATGTTTCGGGATGTTATGCCGATTGCCATACGTGCTCGGCATTGCTCGGTGGGCAGGCCGATTTTGTGCAGATGCTTAAGGATAAGTGCACTGCGCTGGGGCTTGATCCGGCGGGTGTGGCGGGCGATTCGTTCAGTGCCTGGGCAAATGCGCTTTACACCACTTTAAAAGGCAATTGCACCGCCGCGCAGGCCACTTGTAGCTATTCGCCGTGCGACGCCATAGAGAGCGTTATGCTCGACGATGTTTCACCGGGTGGGCAATATGCGCTGTTCGATAATTCGGGCAACGCGCAGGAGCCTTCCATCAATGTAATAACAGAAGGCACAACGCCCAACTGGCGGGTGGTGTTCCCTGTACTGCCGCCCAGCAATGCAACCTATATCAGTAACGAGATTACCCTGCCCGATGGCAGTATTACTTCGCCAAACGATGGCAGTTTCACCGTCCAAAATTTGATTGCCTACTGGCAGCCGGCCTGGGCCAACAGTTTTTTGCAGTACCACCCGGAATACTGCAAACTGCTGTATTGCCAGGCAAACGCAAGTTACGAAAGCTGGGACATGATATTGCAGCAGGATATTAGTACCGCGGCCCAGGTTCCCAACATAAAGGTGCCAACGGGCCAACCTGCACTTAGCTATGCCTGGGATAACCCAGCCGACTGGCTATTGGCTGGCGACCCGTTTTTTGCCCCGGCCGGCCCGGCACATGCGTACTATTCGCAAATGAGCAGTGACCTTGACAATTATTCGAGGGATGTTGCTCATGTCACCGGCAGTTCGCCTACGCCAAATGTCAAAGGCCTGATACAGTTTGACGATTACATGCTGTACTGCCAGGACCCAACCGCTACCACCAATACAAACACCGGTACACCGGCCTGGAACAATTGCACCCCGAACCCTGGCTGCCGCGTGGCCGACAGGGAATGGACCACTTACCGGGACCATTACCTGGATCTGAAACAAAAATACTATACTATTTTGCGCAATGCATCGTGCGGCAGCACCTGCCCGGTGGGGCAGCCTATTACCAGCAGCCTGCCCGGCAGCCTGCCCGTAATAACCGATTTTACGGTACTGCCTTACAGCAGCACCTCCACTTGCGGCACAGGCCAGCAGGAGTTAACGGTACAATACAGCCCGGGTAGCCTAACGCAAAATGTTACGGTAACCATTTATTACCCCGGGGCCACAACTTTCCCGTCGGTTAGTTTAATAAGCGGCAGCTCGCAGCAAACCTTTTGCATACCCTCGGGCATTCCCGTAAACCTGGTGTACGTAAATTGGGTACAACCGCCACATGCCAACGACCCAACCTACACAGTGGTGGTTACTGATCAGGCCGGCGGCACCCTGACCCCAAGTTGCCATTATGCAACCTCTACCGTTTGGAGTACGGCAATCGCTTTGCAGGACAGCCATGGTAACCCGGTTATTGCCGCCAACGACATTACAACATTAGTAAAATATTCGGTAACAAACTGCAGCGGATCGCTTCCATCAAGTACTTTTCCATTAGTTATACACGCGGGGGCAAGTTCCAGTGCCCCTCATCCATATTTTAAGTTTTTAAGCTGTGAAATCTCTTGTGCCGAAGGGACCCATACTATTGATGCAAGTTGCGTGCAAAGCCTCACAAACGCAAGCAACATTACTGGCAACGTGCCTACCTGTCCTGATTTTACGTTCACTAACGGGCCGCCGTCGCCGCCGGTTAGTTCGTGCCCGGCAGCCTACGCGGTAAAAACGCCGCGCTTTCCGGATGCCATAGTCAATATAGCATCGCAGGTTAGCGGGGTAACCGATGGTTCGCAGCTTACCGGCCCTGCCAACAACGCCATTAAACAACAGGCTGCCGATATTTGCGCCGGTACCGCCACCGCCTGGATACAAAAATTCCAGCACGCTTTTACCGTTAACCATGTACCCCAAACCACCATTACGGCATTTACCAATGCCCTTATAGGAGTATGTGCGGCCGGGGGCGACCAAACCCACCCCATGGGCGCAAGTACCAGCACCGGCGGCCCTTATGCCAGCTTTGGCGATGCCATAAAGGCCATACTGCTTACCCCTACATCCAAATTTACTACGGTATACAACCCCTACCTTATTGATGCGCCGTACCCTTACGCAACCCAGCCACAGGCCGTTGCCAAAACCATAAGCAGCACCAATGCCGATATATGTACCTTATTGGGCACTTTAACCGCCGCCGCCGGTGGGCCCACCCACCTCTACAGCTACCTGGTGAGCACTTACGGCAATGCCATGACGCTGAGCAGTACCGATGTAGCCAACCTGCAGAACGCCTGCGGCACCTGTAAATTTGTCTTGGCTGCCGATGTTACCTTGCCCGTGTTTTTGGACCCGGGCAATAAGGGTTGCATCAGCGCCACCGACTATAGCAGCGCCAAAGCCGACCTCATCAGCCAGTTTGATGCCTCGCTCACCACCGCCGATACCAGCTACCAAACCATTTATGCCAACTTCATGAACCAGCGCTGGGGATTTGCGCTTACCTATTACGATTATGCCGCTTACGACGCACTGCTGGTAACCAACCCCTCGGCCACGCTCTGCAATACCATCCCGTATACCGTTACCAATGCCGACCCGAACGACTGCATAAAAACCGCCATGGCACAGGCCGTGAACAATGGCCTGGCCGACTATACATCGTACATTGCCACCCAGCGCAAACTGTTTATGGCCAGCTACATCAACACCTGCAAGGCGGCGCAGGCCAATGCTACCTGGCAGGCACAGGAGCAGGAATACCATTATACGCTGTACTATTACGACCAGGCCGACAACCTGGTGCGCACCGTACCGCCCGAAGGCGTTACCCTTGTTGACCAGGGGCTGTTCAATTACATTGACCGTGCGCGCGATAACGACACGGCCAGCTACAGCTATAGCTATACAGGGCCAACCGCCGAGGCCGACCACCCCACGGCGCTCAATACGCTGTCGGCCACGCTTTCGGCAGGCACCGGGGCGGTGGAGATGTGGCTGTACAATGCCAGTACCAGCCATTACCATTGGGTAGAGGCCACGCCCGACCAGAAATATTTGTTCCAGGTAGGGCTGGCGGGCAATACCCTGGCCATCGACGTGTACCCCATGGTGCCTTACACGGCGGGCATAAAGTGGGTGCCTGCCACGGGGCATTACCAGGTAAACATAAGCGCGCTGCGGCCGCTAACGCCGTTTACGCACGTGGTGTTCCAGGGCAGTAACCTGGGCGCCGGTACCGATCTGCCGCAGATATACGTTAACGGCACCCAGCTAACGGTAACCAACGGCAACGCCCCCAGCCCCTACGGCTTTAGCGTAACGGCGGGCACAACATCGGTAACCTACCCCGATAGCTTGTACAGCCTGAAGCACCTGCGGCTGTACATCAACCACCTGCTGAGCCCTGCCAACATAACGGCCAATGCCAGCGATGCGTTTTTTAACGCGCACGACACCGGCTACAGCGGCTGGTACCGCTTTAATATACCCGCCGCAGGTGCGCCGCCAACCACCATTAACGCCACCACTACCGACGAAACCAATATCATTAACATTTACCCGGCACACCTGTTGACTACTACGTACGCGTATAATGCCACCAACCAGGTAAACCTGCAGAACTCGCCTGATGGCGGTACCAACCGCTTTTGGTACGATTTACTGAGCCGCCTGGTAATATCACAAAACGACAAGCAGCTGCCGGCCAATAATTACAGCTATACCATTTATGATGCCATTGGCCGGATAACCGAAGTAGGGCAAAAATTTCAAACCGTACAATACTTAGGCAGCCCCGAT